>JAIOSN010000091.1 GCA_021107605.1 Anaerolineae bacterium
CCAAGCTATTGCTTGATCAGGTTGATCTAGGTACGGAAGTCGAGTTGGCGGTACAGCAGAACCGGATCGTGATTCGACCGGCATATCGTGCGCGGCACAGTTGGGAGCAGGCGTTCATGGCCATGGCCGAGCAAGGTGATGACAGAATGTTTGATGATGACGTTCTCTTGCCGACTGCTTGGGATGAGGGCGAATGGGAATGGTAGTCAAGCGATTCGACGTGTACCTGGTGAACCTTGACCCTACGGTAGGCAGTGAGATCAGAAAAACTCGTCCCTGTCTGATCGTTTCTCCCGATGAGATGAATCGTCACATAGCAACAGTTATCGTGGCCCCCATGACCACGAAGGGACGAGCATATCCAACGCGCGTGAGCTGTCGCTTTCAAGGGAAAGAGGGGCAGGTGGTACTTGACCAGCTGCGGACTATTGATAAGTCGCGATTAGTGCGGAGGTTGGGGCGGGTGAGTAAATCAGCAGCGGGAGAGGTGCTGACTACACTTGCCGAGATGTTTGCTGAGTAGGGGAGCCATTCACTGATTGGCCGGGTGACGTACACCCAAGTCGTGTTTGGCTGGGTCTTGATCATAGACACTGCTTGCTGTGAACCCTACGCTGTGCTCAAGGCCGGCGAGATCGTGACAGTGGCCGTGTGGTAGTAGGATTATTCCAAGAGAAAATAGCGTAGTATTGGATAGATAAATGCAGACAAAATATTTTCAATATCACCTTCCTTTAGCTTTGCCCTCCGATGGCAAGCTACCAGTCGAAAAATCAGAGGTAATTAGCAGCAATAATAATTCTATTAGGCCTGAAGATCGAGCTTTTCACGATTGGTATCGCTTTGTTTTATCGTACCCCCCACATTTAGTCAGAGATTACATAAATGATTTTGGACTGGATGAGCAATCTACGATTTTAGATCCTTTCTGTGGCACTGGGACGACGATAGTTGAAGCAAAATTAAATCGAATCAGAGCCATTGGATTAGAAGCTAACCCCTTCCCCCATTTTGCCTCTACTGTTAAGATTGATTGGAATATCGTCCCCGATGAGTTACAGTTGTTTGCAGCTCAAGTATCAGAGAGCGCCTATGCCGAGCTGGTTGATCAAGGCATAGATGACCAGGCGTTGATTTGTAAATCGAAAGTTAAGTTAAGCACGCTCGACGAGCAAGCGACGAGATCGCTGATAAAAAACTCTATCAGCCCACTTCCGCTGCATAAAACTCTTGTGCTACTTGAACAAATCAATCGTTATCAGGGTACTCCCTTACACAAGTACGGCATCTTGGCACTCGGTAATGCACTGGTTACAGCGATTGGTAATCTCCGTTTTGGGCCAGAAGTGGGAGTAGGCAAAATTAAGAGAGATGTTCCGGTAGTAGCTCTATGGATGCACGAAATTAGAAAAATGGTTGGGGATCTACAGTTGGTATACGGCAAAAATTACCCTGAATCGTCTGTTTTCTTGGCCGACGCAAGAGAGCTAACCAAAGTAATAAAGGGAAACTCTATTGATGCAGTAATTACCTCTCCTCCATATCCGAATGAGAAAGACTATACTCGTATCACACGACTAGAGTCCGTAGTGCTAGGTTTCTTTGAGAATATGTCTCATCTGCGGAGTTTCAAAAAAACGCTTCTTAGATCGAATACAAGGGGGGTTTACAAAGCTGATAATGACGACAGATGGGTAGCTGATATTGAGGAAATACAACGTTTGGCAGCGACTATTGAAGCTCGCCGAATTGAACTTGGCAAAACTTCGGGTTTTGAAAAGATGTATGCTAGAGTCACCAAGCTTTACTTTGGAGGAATGGCTCGCCATCTCTCAGAATTGACTAAAGTTCTAAGGCCAGGGGCTAAATTAGCTTACGTGGTTGGCGACCAGGCCTCTTATTTACGGGTGATGATTCGCACTGGTCGAATTTTGACGGACATAGCCGAAAGATTAGGTTATCAGATTGAACGGGTTGATTTGTTCCGTACCCGGTTTGCCACTGCTACACGAAGCGAGTTGCGTGAAGAGGTGGTTGTGTTAAGGTGGCCGGGAAAGAGCTAATCACATCTGTTTGGTCAGAATACGAATTATCAATGGGAGGTTCTTCGCGTTATGGGAAAATATGGACAGATTATCGAGTGGGTTTTCCATCAAAATTATCAACCTGGTGAAGTACGTGTTCACTTCAATCGAGAAGAATTGGTGCGCGCGTCTGAGGCATTGGGGCTTGAAAGAATAAAGAATTTGGGGGATATTCCATACTCATTCCGTTTTAGACGGGAATTACCAGAAAGTATACAGAATACTGCTCCAGAAGGAGCAGTATGGATCATAGTTGGCGCCGGTGTTGGAGAGTATCGATTCCGGCTAGCTTCACCAGGAAAAATTTAACCAACACCTTAAACCAAACCTGTAAAAATACCTGATGCGACGCCAGAGATAGTGCGTCATTACGCACCCGGCACAGATGAACAAGCGCTTTTAACTCGCGCCAGGTACAATAGGCTGGTTGATATCTTTACCGGAATAACCTGCTATTCAATCCAAAATCACTTACGGACAACAATAAGTGACATCGGACAAGTTGAAGTTGATGAAATCTATGTGGGGATAAATAAGCGGGGCACTCATTTTGTCCTTCCCTGTCAGGCGAAGTCGCCAGGTGATAAATTTGGCATTGTTCAGGTGATGCAGGATATGGCATTGTGTCAAGGACGTTATCCAAATGCAATCTGTAAGCCTATTGCACTACAGTTTACAGATGAAAATGGCGTGGCCATATTGGAACTTGCCATTAGAGAAGAAAACGAAATTTTGAAGCTAAGTATTGTGGAAGAAAAACATTACGAGCTAGTTCCAAGATCGCAGATTTCAGATGCAGAGTTGCGTATGCTAATGGAAAGTGAATTATAGAAGCCATCTAAGTTGTGTTTGGCTGGGTTTTGGGCATAGACCCTGTTTGCCGTGAGGTGATTGTACATGGAGAACAAACGATATCGTCGTACCAGCCAACGTCTTACCCTGATTGTTATAGCGGCCAACGCCGTGGGCGCGGCCTTGATCATGGTTTACTTTGGCGTTGTTCAAAGTCAGAGAGTACAATCTGGCTCAAGTGACATCCTGCTGACTTCCGGTATCACCGCCGCTTTGTTACTGCTCGGCAACATTCTGGTAAGCCGCCGGTCAGCGCCGATGTATGCCTGGTATCGCCACGCCACGGTGAACGACGCAATTGAACCGGCTTCACTCCACATCCGCCAACTGGCGCTGAATATGCCACTGATGGGGACTGTCGCTACTTTGGCAATGTGGCTGCTGGCGGGTCTCATTTTCGGTGTGTTTGATGGTCTTGGTGAGCTGCCCGGCCAGTTCAACTGGGCCGATTTCTTCCAAACCTTGATCGGCATGGTCGGCATTGCCAGCCCCATCACGGCGGTCATCGTTTACTTTGCCACGGAGCGCGTCTGGCGCTCTGAACTTGAGCTCTTTTTCCCAGAAGGAAACCTCAGCCAAGCTCGGGCCTTTCGTGTCACGGTGAGAGGGCGGTTGCTCATTATTTTCGCTGCCGGGGCGATTCCCCTGTTGCTGTTAGTTATTCTATCGTACAGTTATGCCGTCCGGATAGCGCGCGCGCCGCAACCCGCTATTTTGCTCTCTGACCTGTTGCGCTTGGAGCTGTTCGTCGTGACAGTAGGAATACTGGTGGTGGTATCGCTGGTACGTACTCTGGGCGCGTCATTGGTAGAATCGTTGGCGACTCTCGGCCAGCACATGGCCGCCGCGCAGGAAGGCGAACTGGACGAGCGGGTGTTGGTCACTTCCAACGATGAATTTGGCGCACTGGCGGAGGGGTTCAACGCTATGCTGGATGGGCTGCGCCGCGAAGAGGTGATCCGGCGACTGTTCAGTTGTTACGTCACTCCCCAAGTGGCCGAATACGCCATTGAGCACGGCGCGGAATTGGGCGGCCGGCTGATTGAGGTCAGTGTGCTTTTTACCGACATCAGAGGCTTTACGTCCATGACAGAGCAGCTGGAACCGGCGGCGTTGATTGAGCTGCTGAATCGCTATTTTCAGACCATCTCGGCCGCCATCGTCGAGCACGGCGGCCTGGTGAACAAATTCGGCGGCGACAGCCTACTGGCTATCTTTGGCACCCCGCTCAATCCAGCCGCTGACCATCCTCACCAGGCGGTACGGGCAGCCTGGGGGATCACGAGAGCACTGGAAGTCTTCAACCGGGAGCAGGCCGACCGGGAAGAGCCGCAGTTGCGCACCGGTGTAGGGGTAGCGACCGGGACGGTGCTGGCGGGCAATGTGGGCAGCGCGGAGCGGCTAGAATACACTGTCATCGGCGACACCGTCAACCTGGCCAGCCGGTTGGAGGCACTGACAAAGGAGTTGGACGTCACCGTGCTGTTGGCCGAGGCGACGGCGACCGCGGTGCAATCCTGGGCGCCGCTGCAATCTATCGGCCAGGTGCAGGTGCGCGGCAAACAGGAGCCGGTGCGGGTCTACGCGCTACAGATCTCCGAATAGCGTGAGGCGGGGTTGCTGGAGCAGGGAGTGTGGGTGCTCAACTCGTGGTGGCCTGTTGGGCCGCTTAATTGAACCAAAGGATAATTGAAATGCAACCAATCATTTTTGTTATTATGCCCATTCTTTTTGTTCTCGCTGTTTTTTATCTGGCAATTTTTCGCCCCTGGCAACTTCGCTGGGGAGCTACAGATGAGGAAGTTGAGCGCGCTATGCCGGGAGACAGTATTGTTGATGACCCTTCCTTCAATGCTACACGAGCAGTGACTATCAATGCTCCCGCTGAAAATATATATCCCTGGATAGTTCAAATGGGTGTTAATCGGGCTGGTTGGTATAGCTATGACTTGTTGGACAATCTGGCCAGGCCAAGTGCAGAAGTTATCCTTCCCGAACACCAAAACATACAAGTTGGGGACCTTATTCCTATGAGTCCAGATGGAAAGCAAGGGCTATGGGTCAAGGATTTTAGAAACGCCGAATGGATGTTGTGGTGGGACCAAATAGGCGATAATTCTTGGGTCTGGGTAATTTATTCTGAAGGAGAATCTTGTTCTCGCCTCGTAACCCGTGTGCGTGTGAAATACAGATGGTTTTCGCCTGCAATTCTATTCAATTTGATTATTGAATTCTTCGACATTTTGATGATGCACAAATGCATGCTTGGAATAAAGAGGCGCGCAGAAACCTTGTCGCTTTCCAAGCCGTTGACGGGCTAACCTTGATTGTAGCTGCTGGGCCGCGAATTGCTAACGAGCAGTTAATGGCTCAACTTGCGGTCTGTTGGGCGCACCTACAGGGACAGACTATTTGGGGAGATGGCAGGATGAAATTTCCACGATTGATATCCAAGAAGATTTTCCAAGCTATTGCCTTGTTACTGCTAGCGGTATGTATTTTCCTGACGCTCTACTGGACATTTACCGAGTCTGGATTCTACGTCGTGTTTCGAGATTTGCTAGGGATACGCTGGAGGTGGCTGGCTGCATTTGGAACTTTCCTGGTGCTGTTTGTGGGATGGGTTGCTGTGGTAGTCTCAATTCGGAAGCTATCAGCAATGCCCACATTGGAGGAAGAGATAGGAGCCTCTTTGAAGGATGGTTTACCGGTAGTGTTGGGTGGGCTGCAAGGGGTGTACCGGCAAGAGTTGGTGAAGAATGAACCGATGTATCGAGCCAAAGAGTATACACCGGAGATGAAGCGGCGGGCCAGGCAGATAGGCGTGGGGTTTCTGATAGCAGGAGTAATAGTGACATTGGCTGGAGTAGGGATGATTGGCATGACGGTGGAGACAGGGTACATATTTAAGGCGCAGGTAGTGATGCTGGTATTGGGGCCAGCGTTGGTGGTGACAGGGATGATACAGATCATAACCGGCCGGGCGGTTATTCGCCAGTAGCTGGTTAGAGGTGCGGCTAAGTCACGGTTGGCAGGATCTCCCACCTCGCTGCCACTCCAGAACCGCGCGTGACACTTGTGCGTCACGTAGCTCTTCATTGTGACAATTGGCCGTGTAGCAAGCGCAAGTGGAACCGTTTGCGCGGGCACTTCAGGCCCGTGCAAACGCCGGCTCAAGCCGGCTAGCCCCATTTATGGGGCGTAGTTTCGTAGCCCGTGGTCTTTAGCCACGGGCAGCCGTCTGAAAAAACTAATTGAACCGCAACCAAATATCAAATTTTCTCCATCTTCTCCGTGTCTCCGTGGTGAGCTATTCTTTTTCTTAGCGCCTTAGCGCCTTAGTGCCTTAGCGGGGAGATAACTCATTTTAGAGTAACCACAGTTAAAGAGTTTATCCAAACATCTTTTCTTAGTGTTCTCGGTGTCTCTGTGATGAGAATAACCTTTTTTCAGAGGAGCCAAGATAGATTCTGAAAAACTTGGCGTTCTTTGCGTTCTCTGCGGTAAAGACCCCTCTTGGTTCTGGCTTTGCCAGGTTAGAGGAGGATACGTAGAATGAAAAAGATGCGAGACTTGTTGCGTCGTTGGTTGCATAACAAAAGAGTCTTCATGATCGTCAATACAGTCTTCTGGTTGGGATTGGCGATCCTGTTGCTTACTGATCCCTTGCGCCTGGCCGTGGGCGGCTCGTTGTTGGCCCTGATCGGCGGTTGCTATATGCTCTACGCCGGATTTTCCCCCAAGATCACGCGGGGGATGGTGCAGCCCAGTCTGGCCCGGTGGTTAGCTGTGACTTGTGGCTTGGTCTCTACCCTGTTTGCGCTGGTGATGTTGATCAATATTTTCACCGGCGGTGTGCCGACCCGACGGCAGGAACTGCAACAGATAGTGCAGGAGCGGCTTGCTGAAGCTGCCAGCTGGGAGACGACGATATACTTGAACTTGTCCGACCTGGGGCTGCACGAAGTCCCGCCAGAGGTTTGGGATCTGGAGTACCTGACCATACTTAATTTGAGTCGCAACCAACTCCATTCGCTGCCGCCTGAGATCGGCAGTTTGGCAAATCTGGAAAAGCTCTATCTTTGGGATAACCGTTTGGAGTCGCTGCCGCCAGAAATCGGCGCGCTTTCGCATTTGGAATGGCTTGATCTCAGCAGCAACCATTTGGAGACACTCCCGCCCGAATTGGCGCGCTTGCAGCAATTAACTTATCTGAAGCTTGGGTACAATCGCTTTACGACCTTCCCCAACGTGATTTTGGAGCTTCCCAATCTGGAGCTGCTCTTTCTGCCCGGCAACCGGATGGGGGAGCTGCCGGCCGTGCTCACACAACGTGCGGAGTCTGGCGCGCTCAATCTGTGGTACGAGCCTAATGCCTCGATCTTTGATTGGTCTTCAATGGTGGTCATTTTCTTCATGTTTGTGCTACCCATTGAGTTGGGCTGGAAAGTGGATCGCCTATGGGCAGCGCGGGAGCGCGCACAACGACAGGCGGCGCGGCAAGCAGGCGCGGTCTTTCCTATCCCGCCGCTTCTCCGTGGATGGACACTCTTTGCGTTATTTGGACTGTCGGCGGTGAGCCTGTTTATGTTGCTTGCCGCTCTCAATGGGGCACAGACAGGCGTAACAATGAGGACCGGCGTGGGGATTACCCTGGTCTTTTTCCCTTTGATAGTTGGCGGTGTGGTTTTCGTCCTGCGCCATACCGGGATGGTAGTGCTGACTGCCGAGGGCGTGTCGCTGCGTCGTCCGGGGCAGCGGCGGCTTTTGCGCTACGGCGATATTGTTGAGATCAAATCGCAGGTGAACCCCTTTTCCCCCGCTCTGTTGATCCAGGGAGCAGAGTACACCCTGCGTATTCCCCGCATGATACCTGACCGGCCTCGTCTTTGCGAACTACTGCTTGAGCGCGTCTCACCCGCCGTGAGGGATGCGGCGTTGGGGAAAACCGTTGCGGCCCCCGCCGTATCCGCGGTTACAGCGGATGGCCCGGTATATGCTTTCGCGGTTAGGAGACGCGTGTGGGCGTTGTACATCGCCGGGACGGTGCTCCTTGTATTGTTCTACTTGGGCATCGGGCTGATGGGGCTGTGGATGGGGTTGGAGCGGGGCGATGTGCCGCCGTTCACCTGGCGCTGGTTGCGAGATACCGCGCTCGTCTTCTTGCTGGTAAGCACGCTTTTCTTACCCGCGCTGTTTTTTGTCGTGCGCGGCTTTTTCACCAAGTATGGGCCTTTCAAAATCGAGCAGCCGGTTGCCTGGGAATTATATCGGGATAAAATCCGTTATCGCTTCCCGCGCGGCCCCTGGCAGGAGCGCGCCGCGCGCGATTTGCAGCGCGCAACTCTGGAGCCGTTACCTTTCACTGTGCGCGCGCGCGTGGGTGGCGCCATCATCAAGCAGAACATGATGCGCTATATGCTCGTCTTGGAATTTGTTGGCGATAAGCGATTGGTCATTGATCAAGAACGCGCGGCGCAATTTGGTGAATCTCCAGAACGCTTGCACGCGATGATCAAGCAATTGTATGAGACAGGAGGAAACCGATGAGCTATGAAATTCTAGAGGACACACCCTATGGGGGCGAAATCCATGTTTTGACGACGGCGGCCGACCTGGAAGCGCTGCCGGTCGCCGGGCGCAAGCTACTCACGGCCTACCAGATAGAACAGTTCCGCGACTTTCCCGGCGCGCTGCTGGCGCTGGCGGAAACCGCCGCCCCGCCCTACGTGGCGCAGTGGCTGCGGACGCTGGCGCAAGCCACGTCATGCCGGTTGGAAGTCTGCCTGACCGAATATGTCAGCCCGCTGGTCCTGGTGCGCTACATCGTGACCGAAAAGTGGACGCCCGCGTTGAGCTTTCAGGCGACCCACAATTTGCCTTACCAGACCCCCGCCCTGCTGCGCCAGATCTATGAGGTGGTGGGCCGGATCAATTTCGATGGGTACGGTTACGCCGGAGACCTGCTGTGCCCCCCGGACAATTATCCCGCTCTGGGAGACTATGACGAGTGGCGCGACGAGGGCGCTCCCGATTACGATGACTTTATGGCGTTCTACGAGATCTGGACCGGCGACAAGCTGCTGGTGGATGCCGAAGGGCAGGTGGGCAGGTGGGTCCACGACGACGCCGATAAGTGCCAGCTCATCGGTGTGCTGGAGACACTGCTGCCCGCCCTGTTCGCAGCCCTGGCGGAAAACCGCCCCTTTGCGCCATGAGCGAGGTCTGAAGTAGGCCGGGCTGAGTGGCAACTAATTTTTTCTTGGCGTTCTTTGCGGTTAGAAGATCTTTTTTCAGGGGAGTCATGATTACACTAGATAGAAGGAGGCTTGGAAATGACAGACACTACCGTTCTAGATCCAGAAATGCGCACTAGGGTGGACGATTTCATCCGGCAGCGGGTAGCCGAGGGGTTTGCCTCTGAAGATAGGATTATCGAGTGGGCGTTGGATTATTGGGAGGCCCCGCCCGATTTCTATGCGCTAGAGGCGTATGTCGTGCAATGCACCCGCAAGGCCCTCGCCGCGCACTGTGAGACGCAAAAGAGCTGGCCTCAAGAGACCGACTGTAACCGCTTGGATTTTGCCTTCCTCACGCTGCGAGAGGAGCACGGCATCGTGGCGCGGCAGAACTTTACCTGTTGCCAGTCCGATGGACATTACGATATCCAGTTCGATGTCCACGAAATGCAAAAGCGGCGCCCGGTGCTGGGCTATGTCTTTTACCACGAGCAGGATACCGAGTGGGTCGTTTCGTCTGGCACTCTCTTTATGGCTTTCGGCGCGGTGGAGGACGATGAAAAAGCGCGGCAAACGGTAGCCCGCCGCACCGTCGCTGTCTTGCAGGAAGCCGGTTTCACCGTGGAATGGAACGGCTCCGCCGAGACGCGCATCATGATCAAGGGCCTGGACTGGAAAAAGCGCCGCGAGGATTGCCACTGATGTAATAGACAATTACCCAACTCGTCCGGCAAATCGCGGTCTGGTTGGCCGAACACGCCCCGGATTGCTCGAACAAATATGCAGGAGGATAAACCATGACCCAATTGGCCCTGGAAAAACGACTGGGCTATGGCTGCCTACAAGCCGCCGTTTGGTTAGGCGATCAGACAGCGCTGGTGGCGACGCGGGCCGGCCTGTGGCGCTGGCAGCCCACCAGCGCCGTAGCCGCGCCTCTTGCCCCCCTGGGAGCCGCCTTGTTGAGCGCGAACCGCGCCGCCGGGCTGGCCGCCGTCGCCGTCGAGTGCCCCGTGCGGGAGATGGTCATCATCTCGTTGGCCGGTGGGCGCGAAACCCGCCGCTTGCCCGGCCACGGTGGCAGCTTGATCAAGTGCATCGCCCTTTCACCCGACGGCCGCTTTCTCGCCAGCGGCGGCTCGGACCGCATGTTACGCGTGCGCGAGATCGCCTCCGGCGAGGAGGTGCTGGTCCTGGAACATCCTGGCGGCTTTTCTTCCATGGACGGCAACCCCGACGTGGTTGCCTGGTCGCCCGACGGGACGCGCATCGCCACCGCCGCCACCGATAACTCTCGGCGATTATGGCTGTGGGACGTCGCCAGCGGCGCGCAGCTGGCCGGGTGGACGCTGCCCCTGCGCGCCCGCGTCCTGGCCTTTTCGCCGGATGGGCAAACTTTGGTCGTCGGCCTGGACTTTGGCGGCGGCAGCATCGCGCGGTCCGACCGCTTCCTGGCCGTGGTTGATGCCCAGACCGGCGACATCCTGCACCTGCCGGACACCCCCACCGAGGACGACCACCGTGGCGATGATCTGTTGGCCGTGGCCTACAGCCCCGACGGCCGTTTTTGCGCCGCCGGCGGCGACGATGGAGCGATTCACGTCTTTGACGCCCGCAGCTGGCAGCGCGTCGCGCACTTATCCCAGGCGCAGCACCGTATCAAGCCGGGCAAGCGGATCACTATCAGTGGCCTCGACTACTCGCCCAACGGCGCGCACCTGCTGGCTGTGGTCGGCAGCCAAGTTAGCGGGGGCACAGGCACGGTCGAATATGCCCTCGAAGCGTGGGACGCGCGGGCCTGGACGTTGGTCGCCCGGCTGGACGATTTCGTCAGTACCGTCAACGATCTGGCGCTGCTGCCCGGCGGCGACTTGCTCGCCGCCACCGACGAGGGGCTGCGCCGCTACACCGCCGGCGGAACCTATACCACCATCTTGCCCGGCAACATTTACCGCGTTGCCGCGTCGCCCGACGGGCGGTATGCCGTGGTGGGATACAGCTCTTTCGACGGGCGGGCTGGCCTGCTCGACCTCGCAAGCGGCGAGATCGAGGAACCCCTCCC
>JAIOSN010000144.1 GCA_021107605.1 Anaerolineae bacterium
AACCCGGAGACGGAATCGAAACCACCCCACTTGTACGGGACGCGCGTCACGTTCTGGTTATATCCTGGAATGTAAGAGGGGCGAGTCCGGCCGGAACAACCAGGGCCATAGTAGTTGTCGTAGTTGCAGTACCAGGTATCGTTGATGTATCCCAGGGCTTTGGACATGACGGTATCCCTGGAGATTGGATCGTCACAGGCCCAAGCGGTCGAAGCGAATTCGACATCGGGCAACCCAAACGTAAATCCTCTATGTAACGAGGAAGTGAAGTTAAGAGACGGAGATAGCCTCAAGATCTCAACTCTATCTTCGGTGGACACAAGCTGATAAACGTTACCAGCTCTATCCACTGCTACGTCCCGCTGGGGGTAGGCATAGTAGCGTTCGGTGGACACGCGAGCAGTGCCTAAGAGATGGCCGCCGGGATCATACTTCCTAACCGTCTTCTCCACAGCAATGGGAAAGTCCTCTAACAATTCCTCAATAACCACATAGATGTTCCCTTGCCGATCAATATCCAAGAAAGCCACTGAGCCTAGTAGATGTTTGACTGTGATTGGAATATCCAGGAGAACCTGCCCGTCCTCCCTCATCACCTGTAGTCCCCCGTTCTTCCAGTCAGGGTTCCTGGCTGTGTAGACATTCTCACTTCTGCGTGTGCTTAGGCCCGGCTCTTTGCGATCTTCCTGCTCGGCACGAAGCACATACCTGGAATTAGCTATTAATGTATGTCTCACCGCGGCGTCGACGATAGTTGACAAGTCTCCATTTTTCTCCAAGGTAATGCCACTGATTCCATCCATAATGTCTGAAGAAATCTCGTAGCTGGCGCTGATTCTTCCGCGCCCATCCACTTGAAAGACTTTATCGGCCCCCATATCCAAGACATAGAAGGTATCAGTGTCCACCACGACAAGGTCAGCAGGTGTCACCATTGTAGAGAGCGGGATTAAAACCTCGAGTTCTCCTTCGATATTGAAGCCCTGTATCCTCAAATTAACAGTGTCGAGGATATAGATGATGCCGTTGTCACCTACGGCGAAGCTCTTAGGCCCTATGGGATATACCTCGAGAGCTCCCGTCTTGACGCCAACTTGCCCTGGCTCCGAGCCTACTTCTAAGCTCAACACTACCTCGGCATTGCCCCCCCGGGGCCGATGATCTGCATATCCCCAACTGCTTGAGGCTAACACCAGAACTAGGATGGCAAAACCTAACCATAGCAATCGACTTTTCTTAAACATTGTGATTCCTCCTTTCGGATCAAGAATGCCGATCAGAGCCGATCTCAGCCACCGCCAACTTGTCTAACAAATTTCATTACCACAGTCCTTACTTTCAAGGAGCGTGTCACCAATCGCCACAAGTAAGCAGGGACTCCGCAGCCTTTCGAACTGGATGCCCCAGTGGGGCAATTACCATGCAAGAAGCCTTTTTTTGAGGCTCGGTGGGGGAAAGAGCACATTAGCCCTCCCCTGCATTGGCCCTGTTTGTGGGGAGCCGAGATTCTTGATTGGTCAATTTCATCAAAAGCGCAAAGTCCCTGGTAAGGGCAACACACACCAAAGCGCCCTGGCGATATGGCACACACTTCACCCTTCGACAAGCTCAGGGCATGCCCACCGGGGCGCTCGCACGTCTCGCAAAAACGCTATGTTCAGGTCGGGGAATACCCACTTGTCCATCTCAGCCCTCGCAAGCGTATTGGAACCGGCTCATAAGAAAAACTCATACCTCGAATCCCAGAAACTCTGAGCGCGCCTGTCTATAGGAACGCAGAACCAGCGGCAGACAGATATTGAGTGGGCCAGTTGTTCAAGGTCCCGGGGAAGAGTGCGGAGCAGAGTAACACGATAACCAAACCCAACTGTGACCGACGCGCATGTCCTAACATAGTAAACCTCCATTGCTAGCAGTGCTAAGCTCAACTACTACGGGGAATTTCAAGGTAAGCGGGGGACAAGGTCATGTTTTTCAAGACTACAGTCGCTACCCTAAGGGGAGCGCTCCATGCCGACCTCCACTCTTACTATATACTAACCTTCTCCCAGTGTCAAATTATTACCACACCGTGGAAAAGTACGCGGACCTGCTGAACAGGTTCGCCAGGGGCAGATTTTACTACGGCTGAACGCGCAAAGTGGTCAGCAAAATGTACCCGGATTCCGGCACGGCCCCCTCGCCGGCAACGGGCAGCCGTTGTCCGTCCGCTACGGTGTACATCCCCACCGTCAGTTGATATGCGCCTGGTGGCGCATTTGGGGGGATAGCTAGCTTGTAATGGTCTGCCAGTGGAATCCGGGGCAACCATTGATTAGTAGGATAAGCTCCTTCTAGCGGAATCTGGTCATCTTGCGCCCAGAGTAAGCCCTTGGTAACGGGGTTGTACTCCGTACCCACCAGATGTGTGAAGATTTTGTAGCTGCGCTCAACCGGCCCTTGACTTTGCCAGTATAACGTGAGATTCAACGTCTCACCGGGACGTGCTCGCGGCGGTTCCCTCTGCCGCATGCCGGAGAGCCGGTAGCCGAGCAACTCGAACTCTGCACCCACGGATGCCGTCAGCGGATGGGGGATCTCGGCTATCTTGACCGCCGGTGCGGTATGCGTGACCTCAAAATTAGCCAACTCTAGCAGCTCTCCCGTCCCGCCGCGCAACTTGAAGTGATAGGATTGCGCCGGCGTGTAAGGCGTGATCCCCACCGTTACTTGATGGCGTATAATTCCTTTTTGGGGCACTAGCGCTACACTCTCTGCTGCCACCGCGCGCCCATCCTGCCCCACTTGCGTTACGGTTAGCGTGGCGGCCTCTCTGACGTGGAGATAAAGCCCCAGCCGCACTACATCGCCAGCGCGGAACTTGGAGGTCAACAAATCATAGCCGAGTAACTCAACGCCCGGAGCCAACTTTGCGGAGAGATCATGTTGAGGGCGCAAGTTGGGGAGGGGAACCGCCAGCTCGCCGGCGGTAGCGGCGAAGAGGCTGAGGTTATTGTAGCCAAAATCGTAAGAGAGCGGACGTTCATAGTGCGCTGAGAGCCACGCTGCGGCCAGCCCCGCTGGATCTTGTAAGGCGCGCTCTACTTGCACCAACCAGATGCGTTGGTGCTCCGTTTGCAATTCGTGGAGGAGCTCCGCCACGTAAGCGGCGTTGAGCTCTCCCTCTCCGGGGGGATTGGGCATTAGGAAGACCGGGGGACGATTGGCAGGAGCCGGGCGGCGATCATAATAAGTGAGAAAGAGCGGGTAGCGGTTGCCAGAGACTAATATCACCAAGTCGCCTGGCGCCGCATAAGTCCAAATTAGCTTGGTCAGCGTGGTGTATTCATCCTGGAAGTAACGCGGCTGGTAATGTTGCGGTAACGTCCAACCGGCCAGGAGCAATAAGCCCCCACTCAGCAGATAGCCGATCCACTTTAGCCGGGGAGCAGAGAGCCATCCTATCACGGCCCAGGCCAACAAGAGATAGAAAGCCGGGGCGAAGGGCAGCAGGTAACGCGCTTCCACGCGCGGCGTGTAGAAGAAGGAGCGGGGTTGGGTCAACAGCCAGATCAGGAGCGGCGGCGTGAGGACGCTCGCCAGCAGGAGGAACAACTTCTCTCCCAGAGCGATTTTAGCATCAGAATTGTTCTCTCTTCTGAGGAGCAAGTATAGACCGCCTAGCAGTCCCACCATCAGCGCCAAGCTGGGGAGCAGATAGCGCCCGATATCGGTGGAGATGCCTAGCGAGAGCAGCACCGCGTTCAACTGGAGCACAAAGGAGAGTGCCGCCGGCGCCTGTACCACCGACCAGCTGCGCATCCGAGGTAACGCCAACGCCAGCCAGGGGAGCATCAGCGCGGCTACGCTCAACTGCCAACCGAGCCACCTTCCCCAGAAAGACCAGCGGTCGCGGCGTCGCCAACCTACGAGGAGCATAAAGAGGTTTTCGATGATGACCAGCACGATTGAGGAGTAGATGGTGTAGAGCGCGCCGGTAGTGGTCAGTAACCAGCCCAGCCAACTGCGACGCTCAGTGCGTCCGGTGGCTAGCCGGGTCACAAAATAGAGCGAGAGCAGGGAGCAGAGACCCGCCAGGATATACATGCGCATCTCCTGCGCCCACCAGATATGGAAGCGCGAGAGCGCCAGCAACCAGAGCGCGCCAATTCCCACGGCCGGACGTGCCAGCCGGCGGCCCCAGGGGTAGAGTAAGGCCACGGTCAACATTGAGGCTATCACGGTGATATACCG
>JAIOSN010000119.1 GCA_021107605.1 Anaerolineae bacterium
CCCTGCTCTCGTTGCCAGCTACTCAAGGCTACAACTTACCCTTTAAGCCGCGCAACACCCGCTCCAGAGTGAAGGGGAATTTATTATACCAAAGTCCGGTAGCCGCGTGCAGCGCGTGGTGAATGGCCGAGGCGACCGGAATAATGGGCATCTCGCCCATACCCCGCGCGCCCCACGGCCCATGAGGTTCCGGGTTCTCAATGATGATAACTTCAACTTCCTCTGGAATATCCTCGGTGGTGGGGATGAGATAGGTGCTCAAGGTGTTGGTGAGCAACTCGCCATCTTTTTGCACCAATTCCTCGGTCGTGGCCCAACCCAAGCCTTGAATCACACCGCCTTCGATCTGGCCCGCCAGCAAGCGGGGGTTGATGGCCCGCCGCACGTCATTGGCGCAGACCAACTTGGGAAAGGAGAGTCGCCCTAATTCGGTATCCACCAGGAGCTCCGCGCCAATGGTCACGTACCCGTAGGAGAAGTTAGGGTCTCCATAGCCGGTTTCCGGATCAATCTGGGTGGTCGGGGGAGCCAAGTAGGTAAATTCAACTTTGACGGGTCGCGCTCCATCCTGCCAGCTCTGCAACGCTCTGGCCGCAGCACCCTGGATAGCATTGCCAATCATAAAGGTCATCCGCGAGGCAGAGCAAGAACCAGAGCTACCGGTGATGGCGGTGTCGGTGGCTGCCACGGTAACTTTCTCGAGGGGCAGCGCCAACGCTTCCGCCGCCATCTGGCGGATCACGGTGCGCGTTCCCTGCCCCACATCAGAACTGGCCGCATAGACGATGGCCGCTTCGATTTCCGTCTCGCCCTGCAACTCGATCCCGGCCCAGGCGTTCTCCTGATAGCCGAAGGAGTAGCCGACGTTCTTCACGCCCAGCGCCAGCCCCACGCCGCGTTGGAGATACGGGGGATCGCCAGGCCGGGGATTGATCTGCGGAGCTTGCCAGCCCGCGTCGCTCTCTTCCCAACCCAGAGATTTCGCCACCGCGATCAGGGTATCCGCCAAACCGCGCGCGTCATCGGGAAGCGGTTTCCCCCACGGCATGGGATCGCCAGCTTGCACGATGTTCCGTAGCCGGAGTTCCACCGGGTCCATCCCGAGAGCTTCGGCCAGCTTATTCATCTGCGATTCGGCGATAAAGTTACCCTGGGGCGCACCGAACCCGCGAAATGCGCCGCCGGGGATGTTATTAGTGTAAACTCCCAACACATCGGTCTTGACGTGCGGAATTTTATACGGCCCGTTGACGGTGAGCACCAAGTTGCCCAACACCTTGTTGGTCGTGTAAACGTAGGCGCCGGCGTCGGCGATGACCTCGGTCTTGGCGGCCAGCAGCCGGCCCTCAGCATCCACGGCCCAGCGAGCACGCGCAAAGACGCGGTGGCGTTTGTGATGACCAATCAACGATTCCTCTCGCGTCCAGACCAGTTTGACGGGACGTTGCAGCTTATATGTCGCCAGCGCCAAGACGATCTGGACGGACATATCCTCTTTGCCCCCGAAGGCGCCGCCAATGGCCGGGTAGATCACCCGGATCTTCTCTACTGGCAGATCCAGCGCGTGCGCGATCTGATGTTGGTCCTCATGCGCCCACTGGCTGCTGGTGATGATGGTGACGCGATCCGCGTCATCAATGTAACTCAAGCCGGCCTCCGGTTGGAGAAAGACGTGTTCCTGCCCAGGGATCTCGTATTCCGACTCCACGATGGCGGCGGCCTGCTCCCAGACGGAATCCACGTTGCCGCGCCGGATGCGGTGCCGCGAGACGATATTACCCTCAAAGACCAGTTCCGGGTGAATATCAATACCTGGATAGGGCGGATGCAAGGGCAGGGCATCATCTTCCAACGCCGCGCGGGGATCGGTGAGCAGCGGCAAATCCTCATATTCCACCACAATGAGGTCTCGCGCTGCGCTGGCTACCGCTTCACTTTCGGCCACCACCACCGCCACGTTATCCCCCACAAAGCGCACCACGTCAGTGCCCTCTTTGGGACCGCCCGGCCCACACAGAACCGGTTGGTCTGGATATTGCAGGCCATACTCGTTGACCGGCACATCCTCGGCAGTGAAAATAGCTACGCAACCAGGCAATTGGGACGCCAACCGCGTATCCACACTGAGGACGCGCGCGTGTGGACGCCGGGCAAAGAGCACCTGCATATAGAGTTGCCCCTCCATGTTGAAATCGCCAGGATAGAGCGCCTCGCCAGTGACTTTGCTCTGCGCGTCAATACGAATCTCTGATCTACCAACGTAGTTACCTTTCATAATTCGCTTTCCTTATCCGTATGCTAATCTGTCGTCTTCTCGCCCTCTCGCTTTTTCGTTCACTCGCCTTCTCGCTTTTTCGCTCACTCGCTCACTCGCTTTCTCGCCTACTCGCCTACTCGCTTTCTCGCCTACTCGCCTACTCGCCTACTCGCCTACTCGCCTACTCGCTTACTCGCCTTTTCGCTCACTCGCCTTTTCGCTCACTCGCTTTTTCGCTTACTCGCTCCCTCGCTTCTCCGTCTCGAGCGTCAATATCCGGCGCAGGACAGCCACGGTGCTCGCATACGTTGGATCCATGCCGTAATAGGAGAGATTCTGCGCGCCCAAATTGACCCCCTTGCTGATCGGAGTATCCGAAGCGTAATGTAGGATGCCGATCTCAAAGGGCGCCCGGTAGAGATTGACCATCTCATCAGTGGGGAAACGTTTGGGGCGGATGAACTCATAGACCGCCGAGAGATATGGCCCGGCCTCCATCTCCGCATCGGTGTAACCCTCATTGAGGAAATCCTTCATATAGGCTTCATTTTGGAGGAAGGTGCCGTAAACAGTGATCGCCCGCTGGTTATCCAATACATCCCCATGCACCAGATAACAGGAGAGATCGGAGGCCCGGAAGGCATTGCGCAGGAGATAGATATTATGTGAATGCTCGTCATAGACCACATTGGGAATCAAAACATCCCCGATGCGCGCGCTGAGGGTGGCTGCTTTACCGATAATGTAGAGACCGAGCAAGTCCCCGGCGCTGGCCACTACCCGCGAGAGGAGATGATACGCGCCAAAGCCCAACGGATAGTCGATGTTGAGGATCACCGCGTCGCTCGCCGCCAGCTTCTCCAACGGCAAATCCTGCAAGCGTGGATCGACATCGGCCGGGTTCACGTTGGCGAGCTCGATGACCTGCGCTTCCAGATCGAACGTCTGCCGGCTGGGTATCCGCGTGATGCCCGCAGCGGCTTCGTGGGCTTGCTGCTCTGCCAGCATTGCTGCGCCCGCCGGCGCAGCGAGATACTTTTTCAATAAATAATAGAGGAAATTTGACCAGCTGCTGGGCACCTCGCCGCGCTGGATACGCTGCGCTTCTGCTTGCAGCGTTGGATCATCAACCGCCGTCTCCAGATAATGCACCAATTCCTTCTCGTGGCGTTGGGCAAAGCCGGTAAGCATATTGACCAAGCTATGTGTGTTACTGGAGACAAAATAAACCGAACGCTGCGATAGATCCAGGGGCACGCTACTCAAGACATGAGACCACCAACGTTGCGTGGCCCGGCGGTAATCCACGTAGGTGCCGGCTAACAGCCGGACGGCAATCCGTTTGCGTTGCCCGGCGATAGCTGCCAACCATTCCGCCAACCGATCGCGCCAGATACTATGCAACCGCGCCCAATCCTCGGCCGAGAGACGTAACACTTGACGCGCCTCCTCATCCAGCGCCGGGTTAGGCGCGCCCGAACTTGCCCAAGCAATCAATCGCCCGGTCAAACCGGCTTCCAGGTTGATAAGCATGTGCATCTTATTCCACTCAATCTGGAAAGCGGTTAGGATCGGCACGATATCATCAACGTCCGAGATGCTGCCGATAAAAGCCGCCAATGTCTCAGCACCGTCGTAGAGCATCCGGCGGCGCCGTCCCGGCGCCGCGACGGAATCCCAATCTTCAATGTGGGTGAAGCCCCGCCGTTGAAAGACCTCCTCAGTTTGCCCCAAGACAACTAATCGCACTTGACGAATGCAAGCTGGCAGCCGCAAGCTGCTATAGATGAAGGCAGACATATCCGGCTCCAAATCCCCGGCGTGTAAGTGTAGCGTAGAATGGGTACCAACATGCGTTCCTTCTAAGGTGCGAATTTGCACCTCTTCGGTGGTGCGCAACAAGGAATAATAGGTGCGCATATAGAGCTTGATCTCATCTCCACTCTGATTAGGACTAGTGCATTTCATCAGTGCTCCTTATTTTTTTTGAGACGATACGCATATTTCACCACAGAGGCGCGGAGAGCGCAGAGATTTTAAACTTAATCGTTAGGGTTGCCAGACGCTGGCGAACTCTTCCCGCAATATCTGCCCCGGCAGCCGGTT
The DNA here is from genome assembly GCA_021107605.1 of Anaerolineae bacterium. GTDB lineage: Bacteria > Chloroflexota > Anaerolineae > B4-G1 > SLSP01 > G713. The sequence continues at coordinate 4,364 of JAIOSN010000119.1, forward strand.
ATATGATTTGGGTTCACAGCCTGTGGAAACGGTATCTTTAGCTAATCATTTTGCGGCACTCGAATAATAGTTTGACCGTCTTCGGAGGTAACTTGCGTGCCTGATGGTAAAGCGATGCGTAAACTGCCATCCTCACCCTCAACTGGAGTCCGTATTGAAATGGACATTAAGAATGCGCGGTCCGCCTCAGAGAGATTCGCATCTGGTGGGAAATATACGCTCATATATCCCCCCTCCTCGCAATCGTAATCATGAACATGGGGCGGTGATTCTGAGGGAATGATTATTTCCGGTGGGGCGCACTCGATTGGCTCAAAGGTATGAACCACGACTATGTCGCACTTAGTCGCCTTATCTTTCACTAACGTATTTGATTTGATAATACGTACGTCTGTCATTTTCGGTTCACGATTCCTAGGCGTGGTCATTAGTTCTTCTATCACTGTAAGGTTGACGACGGGAGTTCTTCCCACATAGCGGTGGCAGGGAGGGGTGGGTGGCGGTATCAACCATTCAGGGGGAATAACGCAAGTCCCCTGATTCTGTGGCTTGTACAGATGGTTTACAGTAGATGTGATAGGATCATTCCCCTGCATTCCGTTGTAATATGCCCGGGCAAGGTGAATATCATCCGCGCCGTCGGGCATGGGTGGCAATGTCCCCATCTCAGGATACGGTTCCCCATTGACGATGACGGCGTACCCTTGGTACGTGTATCCGTCGATTGGCCCCGGCGGCGAGGTTTGAGAGAAGGAGATTGGAATTAAAGGGGAATCTTTGTCTCCTGGTTGCTCAAAGAGATGAGAAACTGCCGTGTCACAAATCAATGTTCCATTACTGGTTGTCGTCCTGGAGGCCGGGTTGACCATGTCTCCGGGTAACGGCGCTCGATCTAGCGGGATGGTGGATAGATCAGAAATATAATTACCATTGACAAAAACATCATGCCCCACGTAATCGTATCCAGATGGCGCATAGGAGGCGGTTAAGAATTCTTGATCGGGAATACACCTCGGGTCTAAGCTGTCCGACAGAACAGGAGGCAGCGACACATAGGTGTGGACGATGGTAGAAGAGCAGGCTTGTTCGCCGCCGCTTTGACCACTGTTTGTTAGGGTGATGGTTGGCGCACCGGTTTCAGGAAGCGCCGGGGGCGCGTCGGCCATGATAGTTTCGCTTAAGATGCCGTCAACGAAAATCTCGGTGCTGTAATACTGGTGTCCGGGTGGGGCATCTGGCACTTGCCACGGGTCAAAGGGTTGATTGCATATTTCCTGCGGAAAGGGCGCGTCCACGGAGGTGATGGGAGTGTAGATGTCAACGGCCATTACCCATCCACAACCAGCCACCTCTTGCCGCTGGACAACCAACTCATCATCAGGCAAACGCATCCGTCCCGGCGGCACAGTCGTTGTTAAATTCGCCCACGTCGTCGTGAACGTCTGATTGACAATGATCTTGCGGCCAACGTAAGCATACGCGGCGGCGGCTTCTGGCGGCGGGGTCAGAGAGACATCGCCACAGTCACTTGGCAGATCGTCCAGGATAGCGTAAGTTGAGAAATCGGCCATCCACAATTGCAAACCGCCCTCTTCGTTGATGCGGGTGTACTCCAGTGGCTGCCAGTAGACGATGGCAGCAGGCGCATCCCCTTCTGGCGCGTCGATATTGCCGGGCATGGTTGTAAGACGGCCGTAGCGCACCCCTTCTGTACCCCTATCGTGAAAGAGCAACATAGCCGGTATCGTCAACGGCGCAGCCAATGCTGGGGTCAGCGAAATCTCCAAGATCGGTGACAAGACAGCCCCATCGGCGGGAACGGCCTCGCGCAGCACAATGGCGACCTCAGTCGTTTCTGACAGCGCATCAGGCGGGAAATGGAGTTCTATCGTTCCACCGGCACTGGTTAAGGCGCCGCCTTCCGCGCCGATGGCGGCGGACAAGGTTTCTATCACGTTGGAGTCAGGCGTATCTGTGGGTTCAGAAGCGGGCTGGGAGGAACCGTCCGCTTCTGATTCTGTAGGGCTATCTATTTTTGGTATGGCCGCATCCTGTGATTGACAGGCAACCATGATACCCAACGCCATCAACAAAAGTGCCCAGGACAAGAATATTCGTTTGTTCCATTTCATAATAATCAGCTCCTTATTTTCTTGGTTTAGGTTGCTCCACTGTGGGTATCTGGGCAATTTGCAGCATCAACTGCCAGATTGCAGTCCCATCGTCGTTTACCTCATGCGTCTCCTGCACTGAAAATAACACTGCGTGTGTTTCGATTAGTCGGGTTAATGAGGTGCTCCCCACGCCGCCCTTGCGGGGGCAGACTACCCACTAACGGGGCGGTGCCACAGTAGTTCCAAACACATGTCGGATAGTTCCTCCGGAGAGGATGACATTTCTAGATCAAGGCTAAGCAATCCAATTCGGTTGACGGCATCCATCATGCGCTCGTTGTAAACAAGGGTGCGTTTTAGAAACTTGTCAATCATTGCCTTTTCACGAAGTGTTTTTTCTTTATATTGGCTTTCATTGTAGATTCTTTTTTCAAAGAGGTCGTTGTTGGCTGTGAGCCAAATAGCCGAGATGTTATCCAGTTTCAATGACACCACCAATTCTGGCCACAACGCCGAACCTTCCATCACCAGGCAATCTGTTGAAAGATCTGTTGAGTGTGAAACAACAAGGGACTCAATCATAGGCCATACATTATTTTTGTAATGAAGAAGAACGTCTGTAATAAGTTCGTCAACTGATAACGATAAATAGTGTTCAGCCACATGTTCCGGGACAGTTTTTGGTTTCATCCTCCACGGGCGTCCAGGGTGACGCGCGAGCTTGTCTGTGGAGATATGTCTCCATCCGAGCTTTAATGCTATCGAATGAGCAAGAGTTGACTTGCCTACATGTGACGTGCCACCGATAAGGATAACTCTCAACTTGTGTACCGCCTTAATCATCAAAGTTTCACATGGCCTAATGGTTGGGTTCAGTCGCTTGGCGGTTGCGGCGTGAACACCTTCACTACAGAGCTGGCTAAAATGCAGTTGAGAAATTTGGAAAGCGCCGAGATTAGCCCGGTCGGCTGAAACCGGTAGTTGGGCGGATTTGCATTATTGTGATCCTACGCACTTATTTACTACAATCTCTAGTTACCTCAAGGAGCATTTCTGATTGTCACTGGTAAGTAAATCCGATACGGCAGTTGAATTCTCAGCACAGCAATCCCCAGCTGATTAGCGCTTTCGGTCGTACCGTCGAGGGACTTGTAGGCACCGATTTCATAAAAGCCAGTCTTTGTTGCGCTGAACTCGACAATCTCGTAGTTGTTATCCCAACTCGCCGAATATCCCGATGACAAGAGATTCTCATCCGGGTCCCAGACGTATAAGTTGAAATTGCTGGTTAAGGTGTCATCGCCTGATGTAGGATAGGCGGGAGGTGAATCGGCCTCCGACCACCAGGCAATTGCCACGCGAATCAGATCGCCTTGCGTAGCCCAGAAGGATTGCTTGAGCCAGTCGCCGGGCGCGGGATAGGTGCTCGTCGTGTTGACGGC
>JAIOSN010000038.1 GCA_021107605.1 Anaerolineae bacterium
ATTCATAAGAACAAAGCAGCGCGCCTGAAGTCCAGACTAATGCGCCAGATTGGGACGCTATAAATCAGTTAGAACGTCTATAGTTTGACTTGTTGGAATTCTACCAGCGCGAGGGGCGAGGAAATAAATCCTCGCCCCTCGCGCTGGATCGTTGTAAAACCTACAAACTATGAGTCTACTGAAAAACTAAGCATTTCACCACTAAGGCGCAAAGGCGCGCAGACTTTAAAGACGACCAGACTGCGGAAATCTTAACTGAAGCATATTGCGGTTAGTCCTTGTAACAAATCGCTAACCGCTAATGGCTAACCTCTCAGTGCCCTCTGCGTCTCTGTGGTGAATTGTTTTTTTAGCGGAGCCAAACTACGATTCCTTGCCAAGTTGCGCCGCTCTACTATAAGCCGCCCAGACTGCTCGCGAGAGCACGGTCCTGAAACCCCCTTTTTCTAGCTGATAGAGCGCCTCTGCGGTAGTGCCGCCCGGTGAGGTGACTTGATTGCGCAGCGCAGCCTTATGTAATCCGGCTTGCTTAGCGTAGAGAGCTGAGCCGATAACTAACTGGTTTACTAGCTTCTCGGCAACGCGACGAGAAAAGCCCAGATGTACTCCAGCATCAATCAGAGATTCCATAAAAAGGAAGACATACGCTGGCCCGGTACCAGAAATGGCAGTAGCCATGTTCAAGTAATTCTCCTCCTTAACGTAAATTTCCTCTCCCACCGCTTGGAGAATCACCAACGCCTCTTCGCGTTGCGCGTCTGAGACCTCTTCGGTGGCAGTCCATACCGTGATCCCCTCTCCAATTTGAGCCGGAGTATTAGGCATAGCTCTGACCACAGCTTTGATGCCCAACCCTCGTTGGATAGTGGCGATGGTTACTCCGGCCGCGATGGAGAAAACGAACGCCTGTGGTTGAATATGTCCCTTTAATTCGGCCAGCACCTGAGACATTACCTGCGGCTTGATAGAGAGAAAGATCACCTGGGCCTCCTCAACCGCTGCGCTATTTTCGGTGCTGGTGCGGATGCCATAACGCTCTGTTAACTCTTGACCGCGCTCCAGGCGCGGATTGGTGGCGATGATCTTCTCCGGAGGGACGATTCCTTCTCGTAGCAAACCTTGCACCAGCGCTTCACCCATAGTTCCACAGCCAATAACAGCGATTGTTGATGACATAGTTCCTCCTCTCCTGATTAAGGTACTTCTGCTCTAATTCTGATTGGGACTTAGTGCAAAGATCATCTGTAAAAACCCTTCCCGCTCCTCAACACTCATGGGCCTGGGCCGGCCAAATTCTTCTAACAACGCAGTGTGGAGTGTGATGTTGATGAGCTTGCCCTCATAAAAAGTGAGTTGGTCTACAAATTCTTGCCGTGTTCCCAAACTCCACATCTGATCAAAGAAGAAATTTCCCAAGCCATAGTGGATAAAAGTATCCCCGTAAAATTCTAAAGTTTGTGGTTGGTGCGCCTGGCTCCCCTGCACCACCACGGCGCCAGCCGCGGCTAAGCTGCGAAAATCGCACATCTGCCGAGCGGAGGGCATGTATTCATAGGCTTCTTGGTGTTGTATGCTAACAATGGGCAGATACCCGGCGGCACGCACAGTGGTGATATTGGCCCGGAGTTCATCGAAATCACCACAATGCGCTGCTCCGCCAGAACCTTCACCCGCGAAGGGGCCTACGGTATTGCAGCCCAGGAAAGCAATTTTATTGGGGCCATCCTCAACCAGCAAGGGCTGACTACCTTCTGCTTGCGTGGCCCCGCCGCCAAACCATTGCCAGCCGCGCTCCTGATACATCGCCAGCGAGTGATCCACCCAACTGCTCCCCTTGTCTTCCAGATGATTGCCGGTCAGCTCGATGATGTTAACATGTATCTCTTCCCGCGGTCCAATATAGCTGTCGTGGGAACAGACCGACATCGTGCCAGAAGCCTGTGCTACGCAATCTGGCTTAAAGGAGACCTCGTTGCTCACGTGGACAAAATCGGCTCCCTCAAACCACGGCTTGATATCTTGAGCTGGATAGGTCACGCCCTTGGCATCCATCAGTTGAGCGGTACCTCTGGTCATGGCTGTGACGCCGGTCATCACCACCACGGTCAAATTCTCTTCCGTGCGGTTTGAAATGCTAGTTGCGTTCAGATCGGCGATCTTTAACATTTCGGGCCGGCCGGCGCTCCCCAAATAGAAAGGAATAATTAGGGGATATGTTACCGGCAGCGGGCCCTTCTCCACCGGCGAGTAACCATCGATTTGTAATACCTTCCAACGCGGGTGCAGTTCCTCAAAGGGGACGATGGCCCAACCGCCAGCTGTCTGCGTGGCGGTGAGCAGCTCGGAAGCGTCCAGAGCCTGCACATTTTCGCTACTTGGCGGCCCCCAGAGCGTGACCAAGTCCCGGCGCGTCTCCGCAGTCAAGAAGAGCGGGACGCGAGTCTCTGGTTCGGTACCCGACCAACTATTCTGCAACGCAGCCAAGGGAATTGCATCTGGGGTAGTCATAAAAGGGGCAACCAGCAGATACGTCCAACTGCCGACCACCTGATTATGGGGAGTATCCTCTCCTCCCAGCACGATATCGGCGCTGGCCGGGTCATCAATCCAGGTGAAATATGCTGGTTTTGCAGCTACTTCTTCACGCAATGTGGCGCAAGCGCCGGCGGGGATGAACGGTTGGCAACCAACAGTGACTGGGAATGCTGGCGTGGGAGTAGGGCTAGGAGTAGGAGTGGAGCTGGGAGTAGGCGTGAGCGTAGGTTTAGGTGTGCGGGTGGGAGTAGGGGTAGGTCGCACAGTTGGCATAGCACAGGCGCCGAGGAGCAAAGCTAAGAGCAGACCGAATAAAATTGCCAGATTCCGTTTTTGCATAGAGGCCTCCTTTTAAAACTCTAGACAGGGGAAATTAAATGGGTACGTTTCATTGCGGTTGAATTCCTGGTAGCGTGTTCCGTTTGGAGAAGCTTTACGCCATACCGACATATCTCTCAACTAATCTGAAACACACCTGGGGTTCTGTCAACCGCAAAACGAGTAACAGATTCCCCAGCACGCCGACTGAAGTCGGCTACCAGAGGCTTAAGCCGCCTGTCCACCTACGTGGACAGGAACTAACGTCGCCGACGGGCAACGCCTGGCCGTGAACGACTGTGCTACGGAGCCACGCCCCATAAATGGGGCTAGCCGGCTTGAGCCGGCGTCACTGCGTAGCACGGACACTTTATGCCCGTGCGTTGGGCTCGTACCCAAAAACAGAAGCGGATCGGGAGACCCGATCCGCTCAGTAGTTGGTGGGCGGTACAGGACTTGAACCTGTGACCTCCGCGATGTCAACGCGGCGCTCTAGCCAACTGAGCTAACCGCCCATCATGGGCCATTGTAACAGCTTACTTCATTTGCGCAAGTCATGTCTCTGGAAGCTTGTAGCTAAAATCTGGAATTCGATGAACAGCGATTGTTTCAATGTAGCGTATTGCGTGTTCCGTTTTGAGAAGCTTTACGCAACACGCTACCAGAAATTCAACCTCATCCAAATCAACTAGCGGCTTGCCAAAAACGTCGCGAAATCTCCTCTGCCAGATGTGCGCGTATGGCGGCCAGCGGAACATGTTCAATGATCGGGTTAAGGAAACCCTGCACCAGCAGATACTCGGCTTCCTCACGCGGGATAGCCCGTGAGAGCAGGTAGAAGAGCTGCTCCGGATCCAGCCGCGAGACGGTGGCCCCGTGACTACAGCTGACCTCGTTCGCCATGATCTCCAAGCCGGGAATGGAGTGCGCGCGGGCCTTATCCAGCAGCAAGTTATTGTTAGCCTGATAGCCTTCTGAATTTTGGGCTTCCTGCTCCATGCGAATCATCCCGTAGAAAACAGTGCGGGACTGGTCACGCAACACGTTACGGAAGAGCAGATCGCTATAAGTATTCGGGGCCAGATGGTGTTGGTAGGTGCTCTGGTCCAGACGCTGCTGCCCGGTCGCAAAAGTGAAACCGCGCATCAGTGCGTGCGCTTGCGGCGCCCGCAGCTCGGTGCGGAGGAACTCCTTGGTCGCTGCGCCGCCCAGAGAGCCGCTCCCCCAGACCAAATGCGCGTCGCGCTCCAGGTGAGCGTTCTGCACGCTGACCGTGTATCGTTGCTTCCCCCAATTTTGAAGGCTGACGTAACGGATCCAAGCCCCTGCCGCAGCATAAATTTCTACTATTTCCGAGTTGAGTTCCGGCTCCGCTTCTAACGAATAGCGTTCCTGGACCACGGTTACTTTCGCGCCCTTCTCCGCGACGATGAGCGTATGGTGCAATCCCGTTCCCCCCCCCGCATCGTAACCGGTCAGAGTACGGAGAGGACGTTCCACCCGCACGCCGGCGGGCACGTAGACGAAGGTACCGCCGTGCCATAAAGCCGCGTTCAAGGCCGTAAATTTATTGAAATCTGGCCGGGTGATAGCGCCACGGAACCAATACTGGCGGATAAGCTCCTCATGGCTCTCTAGAGCTTGATGCAAGTCTTGCAACACCACGCCCGTATCGATCGCTGTTTCCTCTAAATCAGCGTAACAGACGCCACCGTTATTGTGGATCAACAAACCGGTACAATGCGCTCGCGGTAAGTCGGGGAGTAACCAACAAGGAGGCAATTCCTCCAGCGAGGAAAGTTGCGGGGGAGCCAGGACCAAACGTCGCGCCTCCAACGGGAACTCGCGCAGTGGCACACGCCGCCACGGTTCCTCCTTGCGGTCTGGCCAGGGGAGTTCTGCGTAGAGCTCCCAAGCCTGGCGCCGCGATTCACGGAGCCAAACCGGCTCATCGTAATGCGCACTCAATGTCGCGACGGCGGCAGCGTTGACAGGCAACTCCAATTTCTTATCTTTTCCAGTTAGAGAGGGATAGTATGTACGTTCTTTAATCATCAGCCCACCGATCCTTCCATCTGGAGCGCCACCAACCGGTTAAGCTCTACCGCGTATTCCATCGGCAATTCTTTGATAAAAGGCTCCAAGAAACCGTTAACTATCATCACCGCTGCCTGCTCTCTACTCAACCCCCGGCTCATCAGGTAGAAGAGTTGCTCTTCACTGATCTTGCTGACAGAAGCCTCGTGCTCAATCTGCACGTCGTCTTCATGCACATCAATGTAGGGATAAGTGTCGGAGCGCGAACCGGGATCTAAGAGAAGCGCGTCGCACTCAACCTTAGATTTTACCCCATTGGCGCCCTTAGCAACCTTCACCAAGCCTCGATACCCAGAGCGTCCGGTATCTTTGCTAATGGATTTGGAGTTGATGATTGAGGTCGTATAGGGGGCCAAATGGATCGCTTTGGCGCCAGCATCATAATGTTGCCCCGCGCCGGCGAAAGCGATGGAGAGCACTTCGCCATGCGCGCGCGGCCCCTTGAGGATTACAGCGGGATATTTCATGGTGATTCCGCTACCCAGATTGGCATCCACCCATTCCATTCTGCCGTCTTCGGCCACCACCGCCCGCTGCGTCACCAGGTTGTAGACGTTACGTGACCAGTTCTGGATCGTGCTATAACGGGCATGGGCGCCCTTCTCGACAAAGATCTCGATGACTCCCGTGTGAAGCGCGGCGGTGGAATACTGTGGCGCGGTACAGCCCTCGATGTAATGCACGCTACTCCCCTCGTCCGCTATGATGATGGTACGCTCAAACTGTCCCAGACTCTGGGCGTTGATGCGGAAGTAAGCTTGCAACGGGATATCCACCTGCACGCCCGGCGGCACATAGACAAAACTGCCGCCCGACCAAAAAGCACTGTTCAATGCGGAGAATTTATTATCAGCAATGGGCACCACGCGGCCAATATGCGCGCGTACCAGCTCTGGATATTCCCGCACGGCGGTATCCATATCGACAAAGATGATACCCTGATTCTCCCACTCCTTTTTCAGGGAACCGTAGACCGCCTCAGAATCCAACTGGGTCTCCACGCCTGCCAGGAATTTACGCTCCGCCTCTGGGATACCGAGTTTCTCAAAGGTATCTTTGATCTCGTCCGGCACCTCATCCCAGGAACGCGCTTTGCTCTCCGTGGGACGCACGTAGTAATAAAACTCCTCGAAGTCCAATGAGCTGAGATCAGGTCCCCAAGTGGGCAACGGCTTTTTGAAAAAGATATCCAGTGCCCGCAAGCGAAAATCCAACATCCATTGCGGCTCATCCTTGATCGCGGAAATTTCCCGCACGATATCCGCCCCGATACCCTTATGAGAGCGATGAACGTATTCATAGGTGGTAGTAAAATCGTATTGTGATTGATCCTTCAGTTGCCGCAGGTCATCGTGATTAGTGGTCATAGTTTCTCCGCTCCGGGACACGACTACCCTGGCACAACGGCCCCGTGGCCGTGGGAAGTCGCTCTCTGCGGCGCTCTGCGCCGGGCGTCACCCTCCGTCGACGCGCTACCCCCTGTCCACGTAGGTGGACAGCTGACTTTAGCCTCCGGGAGCCTACTGCAGTAGGCGTACTAGAAGCCCAGCATGGCGGTAGTATCCGCCTAGACAAATTGCTCCCGCACCCAATCATAGCCCTCTGCTTCCAGTTTCTCAGCCAACTCCGCGCCATCGGATTTCACGATCTGGCCCTCATAAAAGATATGGACAAAATCTGGGTGGATGTAGTTGAGTATCCGTTGGTAGTGCGTGATGATCAGCAAGCCCATGTTGAGCTCACTCTGCAAGCGGTTCACGCCTGCCGCTACGATACGCAGGGCGTCAATATCCAGCCCCGAATCGGTCTCATCTAAGATCGCGAATTCCGGCTTGAGGAGCGCCAGCTGCAAGATCTCCGCCCGTTTCTTCTCGCCGCCGGAGAACCCCTCGTTGAGATAACGGCGGAGAAAAGTGCGGTCCATCTCCAACTTAGCCATCTCGGCCCGCACCTCTTGGCGAAATTCGCGTCCCGGAAGCAGTGGGGAGCGTCTGTGTCCCCCGCCAGAATCGCGCGCGGTCTGCTTATAGCCGCGTCTCGCGCTGACTGCGGCGCGCAGGAATGAGTACAAGGTCACACCTGAGATGGCAATGGGGTACTGCATGGCTAGAAAAAGCCCGCGCCGCGCGCGTTCGTCCGGGTCAAGTCCCAATATGCTCTCCCCGTTGAGCAGGATATCGCCCCCCGTCACCTCGTAACGCGGATGTCCCATCAGCGCGTAGGAGAGGGTACTCTTGCCAGAACCATTAGGCCCCATCAGCGCGTGGATCTCGCCGGCCCGGATAACTAAGTTGGCGCCCTTCAGAATACCTGTCTCTTCCTCATCTGCTACCCGTACCTGCAAGTCCCGGATTTCCAAGGTGTTCATTTACAACACTCCTTACTTACCAAATCACCGGCGAAAGTATACCTCCTCAGAATAATTTTGTCAAGATTCATCTGGTAAATTAAGGGGCAAAGGTTGCAAGTTACAAGTTACAAGTTGAAAGTTGGAGGTTGAAAGTTGGAGGTTGAAAGTTCGCTTTCTCGCCTTCTCGCCTTCTCGCTCACTCGCCTACTCGCTTTCTCGCCTTCTCGCTCTCTCGCTTTCTCGCTTTCTCGCTTTCTCGCCTTTCCTGTATAATGCCCTCAACATACACCGACACAGAGGAATATTATGCCAGAATTTGTCCACCTGCACACACATACCGAATTCTCGCTCTTGGATGGGCTGAGTAAACCGCAAGCGTTGGCCGAGCGCGCCGCCGAACTGGGGATGAAAGCGTTAGCCATCACCGATCACGGAGTGCTCTTCGGGATCGTGGATTTCTACCAGGCCTGCCAAAAAGTGGGGATCAAACCGATCATCGGCATCGAGGCTTACGTCTCGCGCACCACCCGCCAGAGCCGCAACAAGCAGGATGGCAAACCACACCACCTCGTCCTCTTGGCGCAAAATCAGACTGGCTACCAGAATCTGCTCAAATTAGCCAGTATCGCCCAGCTGGAAGGCTTCTACTACAAACCGCGCATTGATAGAGAGGTACTGGCAAAATATAGCGAGGGAATTATCGTCCTGACGGCCTGCGTCGCTGGCGAAATTCCGCAGCTCTTGCACCAGGGCCAAGTGGATCAAGCCCGCGAGGCCGTCCGCTGGTACCAAAAGCACTTCCCCGCGCGCTTTTATATCGAATTACAAACCCACGACATCCCCGAATTTGACCACGTCTATCCCCAGATGATCGCCTTAGCCCGCGAGATGGACGTCCCCCTGGTCGTGACCAACGATATCCATTACGCGAGACGGGAACAGGCCACGGCCCACGATGTCCTACTCTGCATCCAGACAAGCAAAACCGTCAACGAACCCAAACGCATGAAAATGAGCGATGATTCCTATTACATGAAATCGCCACGAGAGATGGCCGCGCTCTATCCAGAGGTGCCAGAAGCCGTGGCGAACACCGTTAAGATCGCGGAACAATGCAATGTCGAACTCCAATTCGCGCCCCCCTACCACATCCCCCAATTCCCACTGCCGGAAGAGTGGCGTACTTCAGAAGAATATATGCGTCATCTCTGCTACGCGGGACTCCAATGGCGTTACGGGGAACGCGCAGCCGAACCACAGATCGTGGAGCGACTGGAATACGAGATGGGCATTATTCACCAGATGGGTTTTGATGATTATTTCCTCATTGTCTGGGACCTCTGTCAAGCCTCCAAGAAGCTCGATATCTGGTGGAACGTGCGTGGTTCTGGCGCCGGCAGTGTCGTCGCCTACACCCTGGGCATCACCCACATCGACCCGCTCAAAAACCGGCTGATGTTCGAGCGCTTCCTCAATCCGGCCCGCGTCAATATGCCCGATATCGATCTGGATTATCCCGATGACCGGCGTGAAGAACTGATCGCCTACACCCTGGAGAAATACGGCAGCGAGCAAGTCGCCGCCATCATCACTTTCGGCACCCTGGGAGCGCGGGCCGCGATCCGCGATGTGGGACGGGCGATGGACATCCCGCTCAACGAAGTAGATCGCGTCGCCCGCCTGATCCCCAACCTGCCCGGCAAGCCCGTCTCCATCGCACAGGCTTTACGGAAGGTGCCGGATCTCAAAGCCATCTATGAGAGTACCGCCTACATCAAAAAGCTCTTGGATACGGCCCAAGAAGTCGAAGGAGTTTCACGCCACGCCAGCACCCACGCCGCCGGCGTCTTGATCTCGGATAAACCCCTGGTGGAATACCTCCCGTTACATCGACCCACCAAGAGCAACGGGGGAAGTGCTATCAAGAGCATCTCGCAATGGCCGATGGAGACAGTGGACGCGCTAGGGATGCTCAAGGTGGATTTCCTAGGGCTGCGTACTCTCACCCAGATGCGGAAAGCGTGCCAACTCATCCAACAGAAAGAGGGCCTAGAGCTAACCCTCTTCAACATCCCTTACGAGCGCGCCCCCGACGATCCCGCATTAGACGCCCAGGTCAAACCGCTATATGATTTGCTCGCCAGCGGCGACACTACCGGCGTCTTTCAAGTGGAAAGCGCCGGGATGCGCCGCACCTTGCAAGAGATGCAGCCGCAGGAATTCCAACATATCGTCGCGGTGCTGGCCCTATATCGCCCCGGCCCGATGGAACAGATTCCCGCCTACATCCGCCGGCTACACGGCGAGGAGAAAGTAGAGTACCGCCATCCCATCTTGGAAGAAATCCTAAGCGACACTTACGGCATTATCGTCTACCAGGAACAGATCATGGAGATTGCGGTGGTGATGGCCGGCTATGAGCGCGGTGAAGCTGATATGTTGCGCAAAGCCGTGGCGAAGAAGAAGCAGAAATTGATGGTGAAACATAAGCAACTGTTCCATCAAGGGTCCCTGGAGAAAGGCATCCCGGCGGAAGCGGCTGAAGCTGTCTGGGGCGATATCGAATTCTTCGCCCGCTACGGGTTTAACCGCGCTCACGCCACCGACTACGCGGTGATCACGGCCCAGACCGCCTACCTCAAAGCCCACTATCCCTTAGAATTCATGACCGCCTTGCTGACCACCGAACATCATGACATCGAAAAGGTGGGACATCTCATCGCCGATGCCCGCCGGAGCGGTATGGAAGTACGACGACCGTGCATTAACCACTCCGCAGTGGATTTCACCATCGAAGTGGCAACCACGGGAAACCGTTTCATCCGCATTGGACTGGGGGCTATCAAAAACGTGGGAGATGCTGCGGTGCGGCCCCTCGTAGAAGCGCGCCAAGCCGGGGGTGTCTTTACCTCCCTGGATGATTTCGCCGAGCGCGTGGATTTACGGCAGCTAAACCACCGCGCGTTAGAATATCTCATTCAAGCGGGTGCGCTAGATGATTTTGGTGAACGGGCAGCGCTGCTCACGTTAACCGAGGCCGTTTTGGGCGTCAGCATTCACATTCATGCCGCCCGCGAGATTGGACAATTCACGCTTTTTGCAGGCATGGAGAGAGCCGCCCCGCAACTTACCCTCCCCACCAGCTATCCGCCGATCCCGAATCGCAAACTGCTGGATTGGGAAAAAGAATTGTTAGGCATCTACCTCTCCGAGCATCCGCTAGAACGCATGGAGCAGCAATTGTTAGAGGGCGAACTGATCAACACGACCATCTCGCGCCTCCTCACGGAGCGCAAAGGGAAACAACTATCCTTGCTAGGTATGATAGAGCGAGTCCATGTCATCACCACCAAAAAGGGCGATCCGATGGCCTTCGTCACTCTGGCCGGTCCCAGTGGAAGCGTGGACGTCGTGGTGTTTCCCCGCACCTACCGCCGGTACAAGGAACAACTCACTACCGACCGCATTTTAGTGGTCAGCGGCAAATTGGATAGCCGCTCTGACCGCGACACGCCCAATCTCTTAGCGGATTGGTTCAAAGACCCGCAAGCGCTGCTCAAATCAGCAGGAAATTACCATCAGCCGCGCAATCAAAGTTCGGAACTAAAGGAAGCTCGGAGCACTTATTCAACCACCTCCACCGCTAGCCCGCCAGCCGCACACGAGTCAGTGTACTCACTCCAGCAACGGAACTCACCGCTGCCACCTCCCCAGACACCAGCTACTTCCTCATCCATTCCCCCTATCTCGCAAGCTACTAAGACTCCCTCGTCCCCGCCGGAGCCGCCGGCGCCCCCCTCAACACTCTATATCACCTTCAAGCGCAGCGCCGATCAAGCCGCGGATTTTAAGAGAATTGCCCACCTCTATCAATTCATAACGGCAGCCGAGGGTGAAGATCGCTTTATCTTTCTTCTCGCTGGCGCGCAACCCGTTGAACTCTCCTTCCCCAATGCGAACACGCGCTACACGCCCGCATTGCAGGCACAGATCAAAGATGTCTCCGGAGTTGAAGAGTTCCGCGTGGTCCTACGTGGATAAGCAATAAAGTTAGTAACTGGTAATCAGTAACTGGTGATCAGTAACTGGGCAATGTCATTAAGTTAAGCCATGACCAGACCTCAGAGGTCTAATGCGACCCTCTCCCGCAAGAAGTTTACCGCAAATACGCCGTGGTTTGCCGCTAGGCCGCGCTACCAGAGACCTCGGAGGTCTTATCTTAATGAGAACTGTAGTTTGACAGCTTGAGCGCGCGTTTTAGACCTCGGAGATCTAGACCCTCAATCCCCTTATCGGTAGAGGCAGAGATGTTTGTAGAAATGCTTTCTACCTATCTTTAACCCTTGACCTGTGAGTAACTCTCCCTTTACTGGGGAAAACCTGAGTTACCTGGGGATAACTCCAATGTAATTGCCTCGGTCATCCACCACCAAACCCTCAAACCAGTCCCTCTGGGACATCCAGCTAGCCTGCTTCACCCGCAAATACTCACCGTACTCAACAGGTTATCCACAAACATGATTACCGGCAACTGGCATATCTAGCCCCTTCATCAACCGTAACCACCACAGTTGTGGTAGTTACGACCTTCTCCCCACAATCCCCCTTACTACTAGTACTACTAACATATAATTCTATATATATCTGTGGAATTAAAACACCTATCAACAACTCACAATTCATCTCTTGTCACACTTTAATTGCATGGTATCCTTATTTTATGAACAAGCCATTAATTCTGGTTACCAATGATGATGGTATTCATTCTCATGGTCTCTGGGCTGCTGTGGCAGCGCTCTTGCCTCTGGGCGAAATACTGGTTGTGGCGCCTAACCAACAGTGGTCTGGTGCAGGACGCTCCATGTTAGGCAGTTTCAGAGTTGCTGCAACGCAGTTCTCTCGGGAGATAGATGGAAAGGAACTCACCGCTTACGCGGTAAACGCTGCTCCGGCAGCCGTTGTTGTTCATGCATTGTTAGAACTCGCGTCACGCAAGCCAGCACTGGTCGTCTCCGGCATCAATTTGGGAGAGAACATTAGCACCGACGTCACTATCTCGGGTACGGTAGGAGCTGCATTAGAAGCAGCAGCAGCTGAAATTCCGGCTTTAGCCGTCTCCCTGGCTCTCCCCATTGTATTTCACAACCACGCCACCGGCGCAGAGGTGGATTATTATGCAGCTCAAGCTTTCACCAGGCGGTTCGCCCAGCACTTGCTCACTACTTCGCTGCCTTATGATACCCACGTTCTCAATCTTAATATTCCCCAAACAGCCAGCCCGGAGACTCCGTGGCGGCTTACTCGTCT
>JAIOSN010000176.1 GCA_021107605.1 Anaerolineae bacterium
ATGTTGGGTGCGGTCGCTATCAAGAACCAGGCCATGGGCGCACTTAACCCTTACGCTCACGTCAGGATGCTGATCACGCAAGAGGGGATTTTTGATAGTCCCCACTCGGTCGTCAACAATCCGGGGATGGCCGAGCCGTTGCATCTTTACGATGCCTGTCCGGTGAGTGATGGCGCGGCGGCCTTGATCCTCTGCCCGCTGGAGATGGTGAAGAAATTTACCAAAAATGTTCCTATTCTGGTCGCCGGCTTCGGCCAGGCGACGGATACTCACGCGCTCCAAGAACGCGAGGACCCCACAGATCTCAAAGCCGTGACGTTAGCGGCGCAGCAGGCTTTCAAGCGGGCAAAGATGAAGCCTGACGATATTGATGTGGCCGAGTTGCACGATGCCTTCACCATCTTAGAGATTGCCGAGAGCGAGCACGTGGGCGTTTTCAAGAATGGCGAGGGTGGCAAGGCTGTGTTGGCGGGCAAAACGAAACGTGGCGGTCAAATTCCCATCAACGTTTCTGGCGGGCTTAATGCGCGCGGTCATCCGGTAGGAGGGACGGGTGTGGCGCAGATGGTGGAGCTCACGTGGCAGTTGCGGCACGAGCTACCCAAAGAGCGCCAGGTGAAGAATGCCAAGGTCGGATTGAGCGTCAACTTCGGCGGCTTTGGCAACAATGTCCTATGTTTCATCCTGAAGCGGGGTGGGAAATGAGCGAGATCAAGATCACGGCGTACAAGTGCAAGAAATGCGGCCATATTCACTATCCCCAACACGAGCGCTGTCTGAAGTGTAAGGGGCGCGAGTTCGAGGAGTTTGAACCTGAGGGTAACGCCAAGTTGCTGGCTTATACGCAGATGTTCAACTTGCCCTGGGGCTTCGATGAGCGCTTCCTGATCATCGGCATAGCCCAGTTTGAGAATGGCGTCAAGGCGTTGGGGCAGATCAAAGCCGAATCTCTGGGTGGTATCAAGTCTGGTATGACCCTGAAACCCAGCTGGGAGCCGGTTCGCTACGTCTATGGCGAGCCGGTCTACGGCCTCAAGTTCGAGCCGCTCTAAGTTTGGGTAAGGTCAGGGCGGCGCAGCTGCACGCGCTGTCCTGATTTCCTTAACATTGTTGGAGAAGGGAGGTGATTTTCAAAAGTGATACTTGGTGAAAATGGTACGGAACTAGGGCTACATCATCATCGTTGGTTCATTTATAATAATATCTTAGGAGGACAATTCCATGAGTAAGAAGAAGATTTATGGTTATTTGCCGAACGATCAGCCGCCGTGGGGCGAGATGATTCTGTTAGGTTTTCAGCACGTTTTGACGATGTTCCCGGCGACGGTGCTGGTGGCATTGTTAGTGGGGTTTGATGTGGGCACGGTGTTGGCCGTCTCTGGTTTGGCCACCATTGCGGCGCTGCTTGTTTCCAAATACTGGATTGGCGACTTCGTTCCCCTCTATTATGGTTCCTCGTTCAGTTACATTACCGCGACCATTACCTTGACCGGTGCCGAGTTCGGTACTTATGCGGGCAAAGACCTGGTCAGCTTGGCGCAGGTTGGTATTGTGGTCACCGGTATTGTCAATATCCTGGTGGGTTTCTTAATTACCAAGGTGGGCAAGGAGGGGCTGGATAAGATATTGCCGCCGGTATTGACCGGCTCCGTGGCGCTGGTCATTGGAGTGACTTTGGGCGGCGCGGCGATGGATATGGCACAATCCAACTGGATGGTGGCCCTGGTAACGCTGCTCATCACCATTCTCTTCTCCGTTTACATGCGCGGGAAGGGTTTCATTGGTCTGTTACCGATTCTCGCTGGGGCAGTGGGTGGGTATCTCTTCGCTGCTATCTTCTATTCCAGCGCGATGGATTACTCCGGGATTGCGGCAGCCAGTTTCTTCCGCATTCCGAAATTCACGTTACCGGCCTTCGGCAGCCCGCGTGCGTTTGAATCTATCGCGGCTATCGCCATTATCGCCATTGCCACGATTCCCGAATCAACCGCGCACCTTTACCAGATCAGCCTCTATGTGGATGAATTGGCCGACGAGATGGGGCGCGACCGTTACCACTTGAGCGAAAGCATCGGCAAGAACCTGGTCCTGGATGGGTTGGGTGACTTCATCAACGGGTTGTTCGGCGGCGTAGCCGGCACGAACTACGGTGAGAACAATTCCCTGATGGCCATTACCCGCAACTACTCCGGGCCGGTACTTTTGGTGGCTGGTGTGATTGCTATCTTGTTAGGCTTCATCGGCACGTTGGCGGCGATTGTGAGCTCTATCCCGCTGGCAGTTACCGGTGGTCTGGCGATCTTCCTCTTCGGCGTCATCGGGATGCAGGGCATTGCGCTGATCCAATCCGAGAAAGTCAACCTCTTTGATTCTCGGCAGTTGGCGATTGGCGCGGTGGTAACTGTAGTCGCCATCGGCGCTCAGGTGATCGGCGGCGGCAACGTCCCGCTTAATGATACCTCCGCCCTGATCGGCGTCTTCCCCAATGGCTTGCCGGGCATCGCGACTGGCGCGGTAGCCGGTATTCTCCTCAACCTCATCTTCTTGTTCTTCCCTCTTAAAGAGGAGTAACTTTAGTAAATGAATTGAGGGGGCTGGATTGCTTGTGATCTGGTCCCCTTTCTCTCACCGAGGCCGCCGAGGCTATGGAGCATGGCGCTACATGTCCTCTCTGTTTTCTGTGAATTGGAAGGTTGTGCTTTGAGTGGCTAGGATGGGATTTGAGAAGTAGACTTGATTGACAGGCGAATTTTTTGGGACGCAGATTAACGCTGATAAGGGCTGATTTTTTGGGTTTAGCGGCAGCTGAGCTGCGTGAATCGTTCGATTGGGGTCAGATCTATTAACTACTAACAGGAGGTAGGTTTTATGCGACGATTCGATTATTATCAACCTAAAGATTTTGCTGTGGCATTTGAACTCCTGATGCTGCCCGGCAAAGTTGTCATGCCGCTGG
>JAIOSN010000002.1 GCA_021107605.1 Anaerolineae bacterium
CGTACTACTTCTCGCACAGTCAAACGAAAACCGGCGCAAAAGCGCAATTCCCCTTTGACTGTAGCTACATTACTGGCCTGACGAATGACGATCAGTGTAGAGAACTGAATAGTGGGAAAGGCATCCTGCAGTGCATAAATGAACAGCTCGTAATCTGCTAATGTGTGACCTAACATAATGTATCTAGGCTGCTACTGACTGGATGATGCTAGCAAACGAAGGTTGCTCCCGGAAAAGCGGTTGCAGAGCTTTTGTGTATGCCTGTTGCCGATCACACCAAACTTCGTAAAGCCCGGCCCATTCTTCGAAATCTAATACCCAGGCATCGTTCTCAGGTTCTACGCCGGTATTGTATAGCTCATAAAAAGTTGGGGACATCACGCCATACTTGCGTTCAAAACGCTCAAGCGTATGGTTAAGCCGGTGAATATCTTGTACCAGAATAGCAAGTTTCAGCATGTTATCTCCTCTCATTTGTGACTTTGAAGCTACAAATATATTATACTAGCGCTGGCAAGTCGGGTCAAGCCCGCGAGCTCGCGACCAATCTCGGAAACATGGTTGGTTTTCGCAACACGTTAGTACATCAATATCAAGACCTTGACATCCAGTTGATGATGGATGTGATCGAGAATCACCTGGACGATTTGATTGACTTTACCAATTTCATCGTAAAGGAGTTCAGAAGTCTAAAGTCCAAGACGTGCAGAGTAGCTGCCCACACCAGCGACCTTAGCGATCATGCGCGGTTAATACCGTATTTGCTTCGTATGGAGCGATACAGGGCCAGAGGCAGTCAGGATAGCGGACTATCGTTGCTCCCATGGTCGAAGCCACTCACGTCACGCGGGCACGGCCGGGAAACCGGCCCGAGCTACTACCAACTTACGCCCCAGCTAGCCTCCAAAGATATGCACGGCGGAGGCTTTGAAGGAGAGGTAGATCTCGCGCCCCACGTGTAAGCCCAGCTCTTCCAAAGAGCGGCGGGTGATGACGCAAGTAAACGCCGGCGGTATGGAGACTGTCACGGCGATGTGCATGCCGCGCTCCGCAATCTCCACGATGCGACCCCGGAAGCAGTTGCGCGCGCTGGAGTGCAGTGGTTCCTCAGAGAGGACGATATCTTCGGGGCGCAGGGAGGCGTGTACGCGCCCCGTCAGCTCGGTCAGCACGGCAATATCTATCGCGGGAAGTTGCAAATGGCTGTAACCATTATCCAGGTGCCGGAGCTCCCCGGCGAAGATGTTGCGCGCGCCCACAAAACGGGCCACAAAACGGGTCGCTGGCCGCCGGAAGATCTCCTCTGGCGGCCCCACTTGCACCAGCTGGCCCTCGTTCAAGACAGCGATGCGGTCGCCTAACGCTACGGCTTCCTCAAAATCATGGGTGACGTGGATGGTCGTCGTCCCCAATTCTCGGTGCAGCCGCGCTAACTCGCGCTGCAAGCTCAGGCTCGTTTCGGGATCCAGCGCGCTCAACGGCTCGTCCAAGAGGAGGAGACGCGGCTTGACAATCAGGGCACGGGCCAGAGCCGCTCGCTGCTGCTCGCCACCGCTCAAGGTGCGGGGAACGCGGTGCAGCAGCTCGGCGATCCCCAGCAGCTGCGCCAGCTCCGCCACCCGCTCCGCAATCACGGCCGCTGGCTCTCCGCGCAAAGTCAATCCAAAGGCGATATTCTGCGCTACGTTGAGATGCGGGAAGAGCATGTAATCCTGGTAGACAAACCCGATTCCGCGCCGTTCCGGCGGCAGGGCAGAGAGGTTTTCTCCCGCCAAAAGGATGCGCCCGCCCTCGACGGGATGCAGACCAGCGATGCTCTCCAGTAATACGGTTTTTCCAGCCCCAGTTGGCCCCAGAATTACGTAGTATTCACCGTTAGCGACTTCCAGATTGAAATCTTGCAGGTAAAAATCCCCTAAATTAACCGCCAGATTTTGAACCACCAACGCATTTTCCACTAAAACGTTCACCCGGCGCCTCGTTTCCGCGCGGTGAGGCGGAGCAAGACGAAAACCGCCAGACAGATAAGGATCAGCAGCGCAGCGACGGGCCGGGCGTAGTTCAGGCCAAAGGACTCGAAGCGTTCGTAGATGAGCACGGGCGCGACCATCGGATGATAGACCAGGATGACGACGGCCCCGAACTCGCTCAGGCCGCGCGCCCACATCAGGATAAGGCCGGAGAGGATGCTGTGCCACGCCAGAGGAAAGGAGATGCGCCAGAAGGCTTGCCAGGGGGAAGCGCCGAGGGTGCGGGCGACCCGTTCCAGGCGCGGATCGACGGCCTCGAAGCCCTCGCGCGCGGCGTTGACCAAAAACGAGAGGCTGACAAAGAGCAAGGCGATGACGATACCGGGAAAGTTCGAGACGAAGCGGATGCCCACGCGCTCGAAGAGCCGGCCTAACCACATCCGGCGACCAAAGAACATCAGCAGCGCAATGCCGGCGGCGGAGTGCGGCACGACGATGGGCAGGTCGATGAGACCTTGGACCAGCTCCTGGCCGGGGAATTCGGTGCGGGCCAACATGTAGGCCAACGGCACGCCCAAGAAGAAGGCGATCGCGGTAGCCAAAAAGGAAGCGTAGAAGGTGCGCAGAATCGCGTTGCGTACCTCAACCTCCAGCAGCGTCTCCCAGAGCAGGGCCGGGGAGGAGGCGGTGACGGTTTTGAAGAGCGGCCACGCCAGAAAGAAGAATAGTAGCGCGCCCAGAAAAACAAAGGTAACGCACATTTTATCGGCCAATAAAGACTTCATAGGTACCCCGGAGGTTTAAGGTCAAAGGTTGAAGTTCGAAGGTCGAAGGTCAAATGACGAAGGTCAAATACCAAATGTCGAATTGTGTAAGCGGCTCTCCTGCCCCAACAAAAAACGGCGTCTGCTTGGAAAACAGAGACGCCGTGATAGAGCTATGACGGTTGTTCTCCTTTCCAAATACGGGAGGCGAGGCCGTTTCCAGCCAGACCCTAACGCCCAGTCACCCTGGAACAGAGTCTTTAGGTGAACATGGGTCGGAGAGCTATTCAATTTTTAATTATTGTGCATTATATCAAGGCAGAGAAAAGAAGCAAGATGAGTATCTTCTCAATAAGTAGGGGGAAACATTGAGTTTCTGTTATGCTCACCACGGAGACACAGAGAACACTGA
>JAIOSN010000306.1 GCA_021107605.1 Anaerolineae bacterium
AGAAAAACTGCACGGATAGGGTTGGTTTGCAGTGGTGTTTCCAGACAGACTGGACAGAGACCAGTCCCTTTCCAAGCACGTCCACAACGGACACAGAGGGGGCCGGTAAACAAAGGGAGTTCCAGCGCGCAATCAGCACAGAGCCAACTGCCCAGACGCCCGCAATGCAGACAACAAGGTGGCATCAGCAAGTCTGCCAGCCACCGATAAGCCTGCCACGCAGTGCGTTTGAGCAAACCACTTCTCCTTACATGCTAGAGGACATCGAGGGCGCCAGAATTTTTAATTTGAAGCGCAGCCGGCCCCAATAAAACAATCAGAATCGTCGGGAAGATAAAGAAGACCAACGGAATCATAATTTTAACCGGGGCTTGGCGAGCCTTCTCTTCAGCCCGTTGCCGGCGCTTCATGCGCATCTGTTCCGATTGAATGCGCATCACTTTGGCCATACTGACCCCCAATTGATCCGCTTGAACAATCGCGGCCACAAATGAAGTAACGTCAGAGACGTCTAGGCCTTCAGCCATAGCACGTAAAGCTTCCCGGCGTAGTTTCCCCAGTTGCATTTCCTGAACGGCCTGCATAAACGCTAAACTTAACTCGTTGTCCCACTTTTCAGCAACCTTCGACATCGAACCATCAAAACTCAAACCGGCCTCTACACAGATGGTCAACAAATCCAAGGCATCAGGCAAGGCCTTGAGCACATCCTCCTGCCGCCGGCTGATTTTAGAAGAGAGAAGCAGGACTGGCAAGAAATACCCCAGGGCAAATCCACCCACCGGCATTAAAAGTCTCTGATAGAGCGGTGAACCGCCCGCCGAGGTGGCCAACAGAATACCCAGCCCGCCCGCCAATAACGCCGCTCCAACTCTTGCGCCGAAGAATTGGGCCGGTTTGATCTGGTGAGAAAGCCCGGCCAACGCGATCTGCCTCTTTGCCGCTTCCAAGTTGCTCTGGGGAGTAAACTTTTGCGCAAATCCAGCAAGGCTCTCCAACATCGGCACAAGCACCCGCTCGCTGAAGGGGCGCGAAAGTTCCAACTCCTCCAACGAGATCTCCCCACCTAATGCCGCCATCTCATTCAGGCGATCTTCCAAACTCTCCGTGGTCTGTCGCTGGGAGACAAGGAAGTAAAGCGCGCCACCCGCCACTAGAAGCAAAACTGCAATAATCAATCCAGTCATAGTTGCCCCCGTACTCAGACCTCAATATCCGTGATCTTGTTAATGATAACATAACCAATGACAATCAAAGTGAAACCGACTCCCAGCATAGCCCAACCACAAGGTTCACCGTAGAGTGGCCCGATAAAACCCGGATTGATAAAGGAAATCACTATCACCAGAGCAAAAGGTAAGATCGTGATAATAGTACCGGTAGCCTTTCCCTGTGCCGTGAGGGCTTTAATTTCACCCTTGATGCGTACTCGCTCCCGAATAGTGAAACTGATCGCATCCAATACCTCGGCCAAGTTACCACCAACCTCACGTTGGACACTCATGGCGGTAATCAGCAAATCCAGGTCTCCACTGGACATACGCCGGAATAAATTGCCCATAGCCACATCAAAGCTGACCCCTAGTTGAATCTCCAAAACAACCCGTCCAAATTCTCCCGCAATAGGTTCTGGCATCTCACGAGAAATCACTTCCATAGCTTGAAGGACACTATACCCCGCCCGCAACGAGTTGACCATCAGGTTCAGCGCGTCACCCAGCTGCCCATTAAAGGTCTTCAGGCGTTTGCTTTTCCTCATCCCCACATAAATTCGAGGGCCAAACACGCCCAGCAAAATACCCACAGGGATAAGAAGAGCTCGGTCCAACATGTAGAAGATCAAACTGGCGCCCAAACTGATGGTCACCGAGAGAACTATAAATTCACCGACTGTCACTTTCCAATCGGCGCGGGCCAGCTGGGTAGATAGATCTTTGGTAAATCCGCGCCCCTTTACAGCACGGTCAATGGCCGCGCCAATAACTGAGGATTTATCTTTACTCCTTTTCGCCGCACGCGACGACGAGGCTCTCTCCCCAATGCGCTTCTCAAGTAGGTCTTGCCCCGCAGGTTTACCGCCCCACAAAGCAACAATAAGCATCCCCACCGCCACAACAAAGATACCACCAAAAAGATAGAGCATAGCTAATCACCTTCCCCCAGCAGCGACACCAACGTTTCCACCCCTCAGCGCTCCAACGCTAATAACCGCGACGCAGACGTTGGGCCGTTCCAAAGACGGAAGGAGGTAGATGAATGCCCGCATTCTTAATACGATTCATGAATTTAGGTCGCAGCCCAGTGGGACGCAATCGCCCAATCACCTTCCCGTTCTCAAAACCGGTCTGCTCAAATTTGAAGATATCGGCCGTCGTAACCACCTCACCCTCCATCCCTTGCACCTCCGTGATGGCGACCACCCGCCGCGAACCATCTCGCATCCGCGCCAGCTGCACGATCAGGTTAACGGCTGAAGCTATCTGTTCACGGATGGCCCGGTGAGGTAGGTCCATGCCCGCCATCAGCACCAGGGTCTCCAGACGTGACAACGACTCACGGGTACTGTTAGCGTGCAACGTGGTCATACTGCCATCATGCCCGGTATTCATCGCCTGGAGCATATCCAGGGCCTCGCCACCACGGCACTCGCCGATCACAATGCGATCTGGGCGCATACGCAGCGCGTTAATCACTAAATCCTGGATAGTTATGGCTCCCTTACCCTCGATATTGGGAGGGCGGGATTCCAAAGTCACCACATGCTCCTGCTGCAACTGCAACTCCGCGGCATTCTCAATAGTCAGAATGCGAGCATCACCAGGGATAAACCCAGATAACACATTCAAGAAGGTGGTTTTCCCTGTACCTGTACCACCAGAAATAACGATATTTAGCGCCGCCAGTACACAAGCGCGTAGAAATTCCATGGATTCCGCGGTGACAGAACCGAACCCTATCAAGTCATCAACCGTCAACGGATCCTTGAAGAATTTACGAATAGTCAGCACGGGGCCAACCAGGGAGATTGGAGGAATGACAGCGTTCACACGCGAACCATCCTTCAGACGTGCATCAACCGTGGGACTACTCTCATCAATACGCCGCCCTAGCGGGGCCACGATACGTTCAATGATACGCATCAGATGTTCAGCGTTCTCAAAAGTTACCTTAGTCCGGCTGAGAATCCCGCCCCGTTCAATATAGATGTTTTTGGGACCGTTTACCATAACCTCGGTTATCTTATCATCAGCCAGCAATGGTTGCAACGGCCCTAACCCCAAAATCTCAGCGACAATCTGTTCAAATAGCCGTTCTCGCTCCACCCGGCTCAACACAATGTGCTCTTCTTCCAAAATAGCGCTGTACATCTCTTGAATAGTCTCACGTACCTCGTCTGTGCGCGAAACATCCATACTGGGATCCAATTCAGCCACCAAGCGATTCTGCACACGCGTCTTCAAATCCATGTAGGCGTCACGCGCCGGCGAGACAGCACGTCGTCTCACCGCCTGTTTTTGGTCGGACTCAGATTCACCCCGTGATCTAGCGGAGGAAGATTTTTTCTCCATCCTTCTTAGTAATGACACGTTATAACGCCTCCTTAAGAAATTGGAACAGCCAGTTACTGACCCCAGGATTAACAGAACTTATTACAATAGACGTCCTAATCCCACTCGCCGCCGCCCCTTCGCCGTCTCTGTAGACCCCTCATCCTTTTCAACAAACATATCAACGATAGTGCGTGCCAGCTGCGTCACCCGCGCACTAATGTCCGCATGTGATTCCTTCACAACAAACGGGACCCCATAGTTAGCTGCTCGTAAAGCAATCACCTCATCCAGCGGGAGTTGTGCAATAGCAGGCATCATAGCCCGCTCTATGGCTTCTGGCTGAATACCCATCCGCTTGTTATCCACCGCGTTGATAACCAGGCCGATTTTCTCCATCCCGTAACCCAGCTTTTGAAGCAATTCCACAAACACCCGCGCCCCTCGGATTTCCGGGATGACAGGTCGCGTGATCACCAACACTAAATCACTAAGATCTAACGCGGCGATAGTTATATCATCCACCACATGATGAGTATCCACAATCAGGTAATCAAATTCCTCGCGCATAAACTCCAAGATGGTTCGGAAGCGCAAGCTGCCCCCGGATTCACCGGCATCTCCTTCTCGCACAATCTCCGCTTCTTCAGGAGTAGCGGGAGGAGCCAAAACCTTTATGCCAGAAGGATGCGGCACCAACACTGTATTCAACAGCTCTGTGTCCAGATCGTCAGCGCGCGGAGCCAAATCCACAATAGTGCGGGTAGGTTTGATTTTCAAGAAGATCGCCACGTCACCGAATTGCAGGTTAGCGTCTATCAGCGCGACTTTGGTCGTATCATCTACAATTTTTTGCAACGAAATAGCCACATTGACAGCTATAGTCGTACAGCCGGTGCCCCCTTTGGGACTAAAAATGGTAATGATCTTTCCGACTCGCTGCGCTCCACCTCTCCCTGCCCCCTCGCCCCTTTGCCCCCCCGCCGAGGCCGGAGGAATCGTATCCATCACGGAACGCGATTTTAGTTTAGCCATCCGGTGGATAGCATCCAATAAATCATCCGCACTAGGGGGCTTAGTGAGATAGTCGCGCGCCCCAGCCATCATGGCTTGACGCATATAATCAGATTCGCCCTGGACAGAGAGCATGATTACTTGCACATTGGGAGTCACATCCAAGAGCTGCCTGGTCGCTGTGATACCATCCATGCCTATCAGGTTAATGTCCATAAGGACAACATCAGGAGCCGCATCGGCTACGGTTTCCACCGCCTCCTCGCCGCTCTGCAGCATCGCCACCACCTCGACATCGGGATCAAAAGAGAGCAGCTTGCGTAACTGTTCGCGCGTCTCCGCGATATCATCAACAATCATCACCCTGATTTTATCGTTTTTGCTCATCATCCCTCCTCAAATGCTACTTATTCTTCGGGGGGCGGGGTCGGAGTGGAAAACTCTAACGGTACGGACAATGGAGTCGGCGCAACTGGTAGATCTGGTAACGTAGTTGGGATTTGATAGCGATCCATCACATAGCGGAACCAGACGGCCTCGGTGATAATCGGAGACTCATCTCCGGTTGAACGCAAAACCAGATCCAAGTCCGCGCCCATCTCTTGCAGGTACTTCAATACCAACGCATCCTGCGGTGAGATCAGCAACGTCACCGGTAGCACGCTATCCATGCCTCGCTGCTCCGGCGGTAAGGGTGGAGCAGCCCCAGTCCCTGTACTATCCAGGCTAAGAGAACCCCCCTCCCCCTCTTCCGCAGTCCCGCCCGTAGCTGCCGTACCGGCAGTAGTGGTAGTGGACTCCTCCTCGTCCGCCCAGATACCCACGTGCCAGACAATGGCATCCTGGATCGTCATCTGTACCACCAGATAGCTAGGAGTAGATTGTCCAAGGGGGGGAATGATAAAGGCGGGTATACCATTCGGAAGATCTTCAAACCGCCCATATTGGTATTCCCGTCCCGCGACTAGTCCCTGCGCCTCATCATCTCCACCTCCAGAGCCTTCCAGCGGAATAAAGCTATTGGGCAAACGCGTCTGGAACTCAGTATCCACCGGCATCAATCCTATCGCAGCTAAGACATCCACCCGGTCACCCGGCTGGATGGCCCAAGCGACTGCTCCCTGCGTATCCATAGGAATCACGTAAGCCCGGCGACTTTTATCATCAAAGAGCGCCGCTGCCGATCCATAGACCGAAAGCCGTCCCCCAGATTCACCTAACGCACTGGGTAAGACCGGCATCCCCCGAGCAATATCCATCCGGGCGAATTGCCCTTCGACATCGCCCAAAGACTCAATATACTGAATCGGCAACGAGTTCTCCGGCCAGGATTGCAATTTAACTGCGCCATCAGCCTCTTTGAGCTGTTGCCCGGCAGGGATATCCTGCGCGGCAACTACTATTTCTCTCATAGTAACCTGGGGGATGGGGGTGGTCTCCGCGACCTCTGTCTCCGTGCCACCACCTATCATCCCTTGAGACCATAAATAACCACCTCCCAGGGCCACCAGTAGTAAAAAAATAGCCACTATCACCAGAGCTTTATTATTTCGCATTCTAAGCCTCCCCTCAGAGCCATTAGCATGATATTTTTACCAGCTTATAACGTGTCTTAAAGTTTAGCACGCCTCACTACTATGTCAACATTTCCATAAAATTGTTCCGGGACTAATTAACCAAATTATCTCCACTCTCCTCAATCGGCAGAACAAACGTGGTACGTAAGCCCTGACCGCCCTCCGTCTCAAAGGAGATTTTACCATCCAGCATCTCAATTCTCTCTCGCAAGGTCGGCAATCCCAGTCGTTCCGCTTCAGCAGTGGCTAGCGTACCGGTGTTCCCCAGCTCAAAACCACGGCCATCCCCCTCCACCGTCACCCGCACCTGCTCCTCGCCCATCTCCAGATCCACTTTCACAGTAGAAGCATTGCCATATCTACTGGCAATATGGTGCAGCTCCTGTATCACCCGGAAGATAGTGACCTCTTTATAGGAAGCTAAACGTCGTTCTTTGCCAGAGGTCTGTAGGGTAATGGGAATCAGGCCGCTCTCTTCTAACCCTGCCACGTAACGGCGCAAGGTGGGTGCCAGCCCTAAGTCATCCAACATCATAGGACGCAGACTGAAAATGAACTTTTTAACTTTCTGAAAAGTGTTAATCACGTCTGCTTTCAGTTCAGCCAATTCGATTTTAGCCCGATCGCGGTCCCGATCAAACAAACGTTCGCAAATTTCCGCCTGCAATACCAAATTGGTCAACGACTGTGCAGGCCCATCATGCATCTGCCGGGAGAGACGTTGACGCTCGCGCTCTTGGGCCTCAATCACACTAATCACCAACGCCTTCTCCGAAGGCTTCTCGCGTACCTTTTTTCCGGAAGCAGTGTCTAGCGAGCCAGTCCGCTTAAGGATTTCATTATAGTTATCCAAGAGGCGGGTTTTATACTGTTGACCACTTTGCAACTTCTCCAGCTGCCCCCGCATCGTGAAGAGGCGGCGTTGGCTCTCTATCAGCTCATGATAAGCGGATTGAATATCCTCACGCGGGGCAGTATCAATTTGCGCATCGATCTGTTGCACCTGAGCTGCCACTCGTGAATTTTTCCGCACTAACCTATCCACTTCTGAGGTGGTCTGCTGAATAAGCATATCCACTTCCTTGAGCTCCCGCTGCAATTTGCTGCGTTGCTGTTGACTAACCTCCAAAAATTGAGACCAGGTTTTTTCAGTCATGCGCCTCCTCGCTGCTTATGATCTTGTTCCCGATGATAAAATTACGGCCAGCTAATTTTCTCTACAACTACTCCCTAGTCGTACCATCACGGCCTATCTCTCTATCCTCCTCTGGAAAACACACCCACCCACGCCGTAGAGCATAAATCGCCGCCTGAGTACGATCTGAAAGATCTAACTTAGCCAAAATAGCAGTAACGTGATTTTTGACCGTCTGTTTACTTATACCCAGCCGGTAAGCGATGCCTTTATTACTCAAGCCTTCAATAATCTGTTCCAAGACATCCATTTCACGGGGGGTTAACGGGGAAAAAGTCATGTCTTCCGGTTGGACACCAAAGCGATGGTAACAATCCAATAACCATTGTTCAGCTTGAGCTGGCGTCATGCGCTCATCATCTATCACATAGTAACCCTGAGCTACCGCGCGCACAGTAGCGACTAACTGTTCGGGAGCAACATCCTTGGAAAAATAAGCCGAGGCTCCAATACGAATTGCGTGGTAAATCTGCTCTTCGTCATCATACGCCGTCAAAACTATGAAGTTGAGTTCAGGGTGTTGCTCTTTGATCTGTTTGGTAACTCGCAGACCGTTAATACCTGGCAAATTCACATCCATCAAGGTCACAGTGGGGGCCACCTCTGGTATAATCCGCAACGCTTCATCTCCATCTTCCGCTTCCGCGACCACCTCAATATCTGGCTGGACAGCCAAAACTTCCCGCACCCCCTGCCGAAAAAAAGGATGATCGTCCACAATCGCAACTCTGATCAGCTTACTATCCTTACAGGGTTCCATCTCCACCTCTCTGGTAACTTTGAATATACCACAACTACAAGGTGAAATCAGATCGCCAGATACCGAAATTATGCATCCGGTAGCAATCAACAACGCAGACGAACAACTCAATCCCTGGCAAAGCGACCAATATCTAATAATCCCAATTCAGCATCGTGCAACATCATGGCGACCAAATGATCAACGGCAACAAACGCCCAACTCATCCCCCACGGCCCCAACCCCCCCACGGTGTACAGCTGTGGCGATTTGGGCAACGATCCCACCACCGGCAACCCGTCGGCACTCCGCGCCACCCAGCTGGCATAACGCTCAACCACACGAATTTCAGGACAGAATTGCTCCGCAGTTTGAGTCAGACGGGCCCAAGGATCCGCCTCGGCAGCTGACAACCAGGAGCTCAACTGCCAATGTGACCCCACCGTTAATGCCAATACTCGTCCCGCGTCTAATATCAGAGGATGACTCAGGCCTTGCGCGTCAGTAACTCCTTTGATTACCTGTAAGGGCATAGTCGAGAGATACGCGGCCAAACCGGCATCCAGATGTACAACGTGCCCCCCCCCCGCCAAGACCAGAGCCTTAGTGCGCACAAACAAATCCCCCGTCCAGATGTCCCAAGCCTCTCCGTGCCACTCCAACGTCTTGACTTCAGCAGCTGTTTGCACCGTAATGCGCGGATGTTCCAACGCCGCCTCAACCAGCAGTAACGGATCAAAGAGCAGGTCATCTTGAGTCTGCAACCCCACCGCCAGCCCCAACTCAGTAGCATCCTCTAGCGAGGCGGCAAAGCCATCTGCGCTCAATAGCGCCACTGATTTTTGTAGCGCCCTCGCGGCCGCATCCCCCCAGACAGGGCGAAAAGTGCCGACCCGCCGGACTTCTACCGCTAGCTCGTCAGCTTGTGAGCGCAGGAGATCTAAATTACGTTGCGTGAGCAACCATATCTGGGCAGGCTCTTCGCGGCCCACCCGCTCCATCAGCTCCATATATGGCTCTGGAGTACCCAAGATAGCCAATCCGCCCCCGCGCGCACTGATGCCGCCGACTTTATGCCGAGCTTCCAGGACCACAACCCGCATCCCGGCCTCCGCCATCCGACGCGCCACCAACGAGCCGGCCAAACCGGCTCCCACGATGACTAAATCACATAATGTTGGCATCGGCTGCATTATATCCTCCTAAGGTCTCGGCTGAGCGACAATCAATTCCGCCTGATCAAAAAAGGCCGCATTACTAACATCGGGATACCGTGGTTCGGCGAAGAGACAGACCGTCACCCGACCATTACGCCCGACGACCAAACGTGGCGAAGTAATAGTAACTATCCCATCCTCTTGATCAATCAGAGTTTCTGACCAGCGTGCATTCTCACACCCCGCGCCCCCCTGTGGATCTACTCCCGCCCTTAAAATCAATTGATCAATGGAAGAGTAAGCATTGGCCTTAATTCTAAAATAAACCGCACTGCCGGTAGTAACCGTAACTTGTTGATAAACATACGCTCGGAATTTGAGCCAGCGCACGGTCTCTATCTGCAAAGTAGAGCCGTTGATCTGACGTCGGGGGTCATCCGCCAATTTGAATGTTGGCTGGGCGTAGGAGGACTGCGGATTATACTCATCCCCCATCTGGTAATTCACATCGGCATCCCATTGCCACCCGGGGATCTGATTGGGCATAAATTGGTCAAACTCCGGGTTGACCAGCGTCACAGGAGCTGGGGTAGGCAGCGGACTGGGAGTCAGCGTGGGATAGGGGGTACGTGTCGGATGTGGGGTGCGCGTGATAGCCGGAGGCAAGGTCGGTGAAGGGGTAACCGTCACAGTCGGCGTCCAGGTAGGGATATTCGTGGGACTTGCGGTGGCAGTCACGGTCGCCGGCAGCAACGTGAAGTTAGTCTTACCACTCATATTAGAGACCATCACCCAACCCATCGCCCCGATCACGAGTATATCCACGAAAGCCAATACAATTAGGGTTATTTTTTGATTACGGCTCACAGTTCCCTCCGTTCAAATCTAAAATAAGATCCGCTCAACCAACCCTGAGCAACTGATAAATTTTTGCACCTTAAAAGACCTCCGAGGTTTCCAAAATGATACCATTCTGGAAGATTCTGGTGATACCTAGCTCGCCTTCTGGGTCATTACCGTCAAAACCTCGGAGGTCTAACCGCTTACGAATTTTTTAGGACGCAGCTTAGCTGTTGGTAAAACCAAAAGATCAGCCTTCACCTGCATCCAATTTCTTGCTCTCCAGGCAAATCCAGAGACTTGTCAGCCAACCAGCAACTAACTACCTAACCGCCCCACTATCTCTCCCATCTCCGCCGGATCGTAGCCGGGCAACGCGGCCACTTGGGCGCGGAACTCTGCAGAAGCCAACAGTTCCCGCAACGGCGCTAGCAACGCGCTCTCCCAAAAAATCTGGGGGATCACCAGATCATAACGTTCCCAAGCCAATGAGACGAAATCCAACTCCAGGGCTTTGGCTGCTGCGCGCACGCCCATCCCGCAATCTGCGATCCCGCTCGCCACGGCCACGGCCACAGCCAGATGCGTGACCTCCTCGCGGTCGTAGCCCCGCACCTGCGCAGACGCGATCCCGGCCTGTGCCAACAAGTAATCCAACAAGACACGCGTCCCCGCGCCGCGCTGCCGGTTCACGTAAGTAACTCCCCCACGTGCTAAATCCGCGATCTCTCGAATTCCCTGCGGATTCCCCGGCGCGACGATCAGGCCCTGCTCCCGGCGGGTCAAGGTAACCACCACTACCGGCGTCTCCGGTAGATAACGGCGGATGTACGGCAAGTTGTAAGTGCCCGTCTCCGGGTCCAACAAGTGCGTACCGGCCAGATGTGCTTCCCCGCGCCGCAGCGCGATCAGGCCACCGAGACTGCCGGCATTCGCACTCGCCAAACGACGCGGCGGTTCCAACTCTGAAAAGGATTGCGAGATCAAGTCTAAGGTCAAATCATGGCTACCAATGGCCAAGATGGTGCGCTCAATCTCCTGCGGAGTGCGATAGAGTTCCACCGAGACCTCTTCCCCTGCATCGAAACCCTCTTGGAAACGCGGAATGTGGATGATACCATCGGCACGGATCAACGAAGTAAGTACCCCCGCCCCACGTGAGAGCGGCGCGGCCAGCGTGCGCTCTCCTACACGCCCCACCACCACCCGCACAAATTCATCATCCGCAACTGGCGAGAGTAATTTGCGCGTGAGCTGGGCCTTTATCCGTGGACGCTCTGGCACAGCCAATCCGAGCCAGCGATGCAAGAGCGGCCGCACGAAAAGCTCCCCCGTCAGCGCAGCCGAGACTGGGTAGCCCGGCACGCCAATGATGGGCACGGCTTCCGGCCCGCTGGTACCCAGGACTACGGGATGTCCCGGCCGCACGTTGATACCGTGAACCAAGAGCTCACCCTCTTGCTGCACAATTTGTGCAGCAAAATCATCCCGTCCTGCCGAGGAACCGGCATTGAGCAGAATCAGGTCCGCCTCGCGCGCCGCTTGCTGAACAGCTGCCACCAACGCGGCCGGCTCATCAGACACAATAGGGAAACGGATCGCCTCCCCGCCCCACTCCTCAACCTGCGCACCTAGCACTAGGCTATTATACTCGATAATCTCACCTAGTTCCGGGTCTCGACCCCGCTCAATCACCTCGTCACCGGTAGGAATCACCGCCACGCGGGGACGGCGGCGCACGGCGACCTGGATATATCCCGCGCCCGCAATCGCTCCCAAATCCACCGGGCGCAACTTGTGGTTGCCAGGTAACAACAACTCCGTCGCCACAATATCCTCGCCCACCGCGCGGACATGTTGCCAGCGGGCCAGTGGAGCGCGCAGAAGCACTTCATCTCCCACCACCTCCGTCTGCTCCACCATCACCACCGCATCCGCCCAGCAGGGCAGCGGATCGCCGGTATCCACCGGCACAATTTGTTCCCCGATCCGCAAGCGGACCGGGCGCGCATCGCTGCCTCCCACCGTATCAGCCGCGCGCAGCGCGTAACCATCCATCGCGCAAGCGTGATAATGTGGCGAGGAGAGTCGCGCCCAGATCGGGCCAGCAGTGACGCGCCCCAAAGCCGCTTCCAAAGAAATCTCCTCGCTCGCTAACGGCTGCCACCGGCCGGCTGCCTGCAACGCCGCCCGAAACCGCGTCCAGGCTTCGTCCAATGAGACTTCCTGCAAGTACACATCCCGTGTATGTAGCATATTCCCCCACAACTGACAATCTGTCTTCAATAATACACCAGGCCGAGGAGGTTACAAGCGCAAACAAAGCGGTGTCTGATCAATGTCATTAAGATAAGACCTCCGAGGTCTCTGGTAACGGAGGTCTGGGCAGTGGCTAAACTTAATGACATTGGGTGTCTGATAACTGAAAATTGATCCGGTAGCGTACAGACATTTGTCGCCCTTGCAGAAAAGATTATAATCAAAATGGCAAATAACGAATAGCAAATGGCAAACTAAGGGGAAAATATGAATAACATCAAAACTCGCACCAGGTTAGTCGCCGGGACACCCATCAAAGTAGGAGAAAGACGTCTGCT
>JAIOSN010000253.1 GCA_021107605.1 Anaerolineae bacterium
CGGCAGACGACGTCTCAAGCGTCGCGTTAGATGCCACGCTCGCATACAGAGGAAAACTTACGCCGGAAGAAACTTTATTGCACACGTCCCCCGCAACAATAAGAGAAATCTGGAATGGAGGAACAGAGAGTAACCGCTTGTATTTTGGTGATAACCTATCAGTGCTGGCTTACTTGCTCAGAGATCCTCAAATATGTGGACAGATCAAGTTGATTTACATTGACCCGCCGTTCGCCACTAACAAGGTTTACAAGTCACGCCAACAAGTTGAGGCTTACAGTGATACGCTCACTGGCGCACAATACATAGAATTTTTACGTCGCAGATTGATTTTGTTGCACCGGTTACTGGCCCAAGACGGTTCTATATATCTTCACCTTGATCAAAAAATGGTCTTCCACATTAAAATTATTATGGATGAGACATTCGGTAAGCAGAATTTCAGAAGCCTGATTACCCGTAGAAAGTGCAATCCCAAGAACTACACGCGGAAAACCTACGGCAATATCTCCGACCATATTTTGTATTATGCAAAGTCCACTCAACCGGTTTGGAATCGCGCATACATTCCCTGGTCAGAAGAACGAGCCGCGACAGAATATCCTTACCTTGAAAAAAGCACCGGAAGACATTACAAGAAAGTACCCATCCATGCACCTGGTACTAGAAATGGTGCGACCGGGCGGAGTTGGCGCGGCATGCAGCCCCCTCCAGGTAAACACTGGCAATATACACCTGACCGGCTAGATGAATTCGACGCGCGCGGGGAGATATACTGGTCTGCAAATGGAAATCCACGACGCAAAGTATATCTAGACCAGAGCCACGGGATTCCTGTGCAGGATATCTGGTTGGATACCAGGGATGCCCACAATCAGATGATAAAGATCACAGGTTATCCCACCGAGAAGACTCCAGACTTGCTAACGCGAATCATACAAGCCTCATCCAACGAAGGTGATCTGGTACTGGATTGCTTTGCCGGCGCTGGAACCACGCTGGCTGTTGCCTCTAATCTTGGTAGACACTGGATAGGCATAGATAACAGTTCTGAAGCTATGGCTACTATTCTCAGAAGATTTGTTCAGGGTTTAAAGCCGATGGGGGATTTCGTAAACGCAGAGGAAACCGCAACTTCGATGCCTCTCTTTGATTTCGCTAGCGTTTCAAAGGAACAAAAAACTATTAGCCAAGAGAGCGAGCAAAATCAGATTATCAGTGATTTCACACTCTATTCGGTGGCAGCTTACAGCGAGCAATTTAGAGAAACAGTTGATCCAAGTGTAATCGACTTGTTGGATGGCGGATGGAGCGATCGAGAGACTTGACATACATGAACGACCAACGAACTGTTATCACTGGCGACGGCAACGTTGTAGGCGATGAGAGCACGGCTCAAGAGACCGGCCCGAGCTGCTAGGACAGACATCCGATTTCTTGCAGTCAGAAAACGGATGTCTGTTTTGCGGCCCCCACGTTCGGGCTAAGCAGGCCAGAGGTTAAAACCACAGGGCATCTACTTCGCAATGGTAGCCGCGAATTCCCACGGCCCAGAGCCGTCTGGCAAGGGCAGTCGCCAGGCTTCTTGTTCAGATAATCGTGCCTTCAGGAATAGTGACGCTTTTGGGGATGATGACAATGCCATCTTTGATAGTATAGCTCTTGGTCTCCGCATCGGGTTCGCCAGCATGATTTCTAATCACCACGTTGCGCCCAATGCGGACGTTTTTATCTAAGATGGCAGCTTCTATCACGCTCCCGGCGCCCACTCCAATATCGGGCAAGCCTAGCTTTTTATTTTCTGCTTTCTCCGCCGCAGATTCATAGTAATCCGCCCCCAACATCACCACGCGATGAAGATGTACGCCTGACCGCACAATACTGCGTAGGCCCACCACACTCTGCCGAATAGAAGATTGTTCAATAATTGTGCCCGGCGCCACGACGACTTTCCGTATGTCCGAATCTATGATGCGGCTACCAGGCAGGTAACGCGCGCGCGTGTAGATGGGCCAGTTCACATCGAAGAAATCAAAGGCGGGGTTAGGGGAAGCCAAATCCAAGTTCACTTCGTAGAAAGCCCGCATCGTTCCGATATCTTCCCAGTATCCCTCAAAGGGATAAGCATAGACCCGCATCCCCTTTTTGATAGCTGTCGGAATAATGTGATGCCCAAAATCGGAGCCGGATTCACCCAGCAAGGTATTGATCAATACCTCACTGCGGAAAACATAGATCCCCATGGAGCCCATATAGGGCGTATCGCCTTTCAAACTTTCCAAGCCATCCAACTCATCTATGGGCGGTTTTTCCACAAAATTCTCTATCCGGCTCTCCTCATCCGCCTTGAGAATACCAAAACGCGACGTATCTTCAGCCCCCACCGGCTTAACGGCAATGGTAATATCGGCCTCATGCTCACGGTGAAAACGGATAAACTTAGAGTAATCCATGCGGTAAAGATGGTCCCCGGAGAGGATGATCAAATCCGTGGAATTCGGCACCTGAAGTTGAAAGAGCTGTTTACGCAAAGCGTCCGCTGTCCCTTGATACCAGCCCGCGCTCTTTGGTGTCTGTTCGGCGGCCAAAATCCGCACCCAGCCCTCAGAGAAGCTATCAAAGTGATAGGCGCGGGTGATGTGACGGTGCAGGGAGACCGAGTTGAACTGCGTCAATACATAGATGCGATTTATACCAGAGTGAATGCAGTTGCTAATAGGGACATCAATCAGACGATAGTGACCAGCCAGTGGCACCGCTGGCTTGGCCCGCAACTTGGTAAGCGGATAGAGCCGGGTCCCGGCCCCCCCGCCCAAAATCAATCCCAAAACCCCGTGCATGTCAGCTTTCATACAACGAATCCTCCCTACTGGGCAACCCAGCCTATGAGTGTTGCGTTGAATAAGTAAATGTGTTTTATGATGGCCTTTGAAAAATAGCGTGGTTATGTTTACCCACATTATAGAGAAAGCCAAGCAGAAAGCAACTGCTCTTGAGGAGAATCTCCAAATCGTTGACAGGCAGCTCAGACCGGTTATAGTAGTTTTCAACATACCAGGTACTGACCAGACCTCAGAGGTCTACTGCGACTCTAACCCGAAAGAAATCTACCGCAAATACGACGTACCATCTCAATATTCCGGGGCAGTTTTCACCCCAGAGGCACGGAGGGCCCCGGGCTTTTTATTTTTTCTCAGGGTTCTCTGTGTCTCCGGGGTGAGCATAACAGTAACTCCATGTTTCCCTCTACTTATTGAGAAGATACAATACGATATTGGTTGCTACTAGCCCCATTTTAGGAGACACCGGTGCTAGCGCACACCATCCCAGCACGAAAAACGACTATATGACTATTGGACTAAAGACTACCCGACTATTTCAAAGGAGTAACCCACATGTTAAGCACCCTTTCACTGAGCATCTTGATCTCAGCCAGCCTCGCTATCCACGCTGAATACAAACAGCGCGCGCGCCAACTTTATCTCTTCAAACCACTAACCACAATCTTGATCTGGTACCTGGCTTTCCGGAGACCCGCTGGCGGGGCCGCGTTTTATCATTACGCCATCTTGATCGGGCTAGGGTTCTCGTTAGGCGGCGATATACTCCTGATGTTTCCGCGACGTTACTTCCTCGCCGGCCTGGTGAGTTTCTTGCTGGGTCATCTGGCATACATCACCGCCTTCGCCTCAGTCAACGGCCCACAAATCTCACTCTGGTGGTTATTGCCCGGTCTCGGCTATGCCAGCGGCATTCTCCTTTTCCTCAGAGGGAGGTTAGAAGCCATGAAATACCCGGTGCTCGCGTACGTGTTAGTTATTCTCTTCATGGCCGGGCAAGCAGTGGATCTCTGGTCGGCAAGTCGCTCCCCGCTCGCTCTCTGCGGAGCCGGGGGCGCATTACTCTTCCTCTTTTCAGATACAGCCCTCGCTATCAACCGTTTCCACCACCAATACCGGGATTCCCCGCTGGTGGTACTGGGGAGCTACTACTGCGCGCAATGGTTGATCGCGCTTTCGATTGGGGGATAGCAGAGAAATAATAAGAGTTGACTCCACTGAAAGAAGATATCTTACCGCAAAGACGCAAAGGACGCTAAGAAAAAATTTAGTTTTAGGGTGAAAATATTTGCTCTTTAGGATTGCGCAGAGTCAAGCCAAAATCAACCGCGAATGGCGCGAATTAACGCGAAAAAATCAGTGCAATCTGTGTAATCTGTGGTGAAAAATTAACGTCGCGGTACACCAACTATGCAAAGTCTCAGAGACCCAAAATAATAAGAGTGCCGACTTCTGAGAGAAATCGTCACTCTGAGTTTGGTGTCCTGATTTGGGGAAGCTCGGGTTTTCCTAGTGTTCTGAGCTGCCTTTCACGGCCACGCCTTTTAGCTTAGCGCGCAGAGACTCTAGCGCCCCCTCGAACTCCGCCGATTCGTACCGCTCCACCTGCCCGGCGTCGCAGAGCCGCGAGAGTTCTGGGTCGATGGGCAATTGGGCCAACAACTGTGTGTTGAAGGTCCGGGCCATTCCCGCCGCGTTCCCTTCCCCAAAAAGCGAGTATCTCTCTCCACAGTGCGGGCAGATAACGTAGCTCATATTCTCAACGATGCCCCAGATGCCAACCTTCATGTGTTCGGCCATGTTAGCAGCCTTGCGTACCACCATATCCGCCAAATCCTGCGGCGAGGTCACGATGACAACACCATCCACCGGCAAGGATTGCATCACGGTCAAGGCGGCGTCGGAAGTCCCTGGCGGCAAATCCACCACCAGCACATCCAGATCGCCCCAGAAAACATCGTTCCAGAACTGTTTGATGGCGCCCGAAATCAACGGGCCGCGCCAGATAACCGCCTCGTCCTTACGTTCCAACATCAAGTTGATGGACATGATCTTGACGCCCTGCTCGCTAATCGGGGGCACAATGCCCAACGGCCCCATCACCGGCGCATCGTCCACCCCAAAGAGCTTGGGAATGCTCGGCCCGGTGACGTCAGCATCCAGCACACCAACGCGCAACCCGTCTCGCCGCAGTCCCGCCGCCAGCAACGCCGCCGCCGTGGATTTCCCCACGCCGCCTTTGCCGCTCATCACAGCCACCACCGCTTTGACGCGGTTCAGCTTGCCGGTTAGCGATCCTTGCTCTTGCGCCCCGGCGCCTGATTGCCCACGCAACGTATCCGTCATCCGTTTCTTCTCTTCCGCCGTCATCGTGGATAATTCGATCTGCACATCCAAACCATCCGCTAACGCCGCGACCTTTTCCTCCGCGTCCTTAGCAATAACGCCTTTCAGCGGGCAATTGGGAATCGTCAGCGCAATCACCACTTTGACCCGCGAGCCAACAACCTTCACCTCGCGGACCATGCCTAATTCAACGATACTCCGCCCAATCTCGGGATCCATCACCTTCTCTAACGCTTGTACCACTTGCTTCTTATTTAACACTTACAACTCCTTTGATTGAAATACATTAACGCTAACTTTTGTATGCCACCACAAGTAGCCATAATTTCCATATTGTGTTAGCCTAGCGAGGTATGGAAACCTCGGCTACACTACCCTTACTTACACCAATAATTCTTCCCCCTCGAAATCCTCTTCTTTCCAGAAGCGGTCAGGGGAAATCAACCGGTCAATATACAAAATGCCATTAGTGTGATCAATTTCATGTTGGAAAACGCGCGCCAGGAAACCCTCCACCTTTTTGCGCCAACGTTTACCCCGTCTATCCAACCCCTGCACCACCACCCAGGCGTGACGTTCCACTTCCCCCAAATAACCGGGGATAGAGAGACAGCCTTCAACTCCCAACGTGATCACATCCCACTAGTTTCGGTTTTCTCCCGGTTTAGTTCCCCCTAAAACTCGCCACCTCCGGGCAACCCCTCATTCTCTGGAACTTCTTCCACTATCAACCTGACCAACCCCGCAATTCTCGAAGCCGCTTAACCCACGCCCTCCTTGACCTGCCAGGTCCCCAGCCA
>JAIOSN010000101.1 GCA_021107605.1 Anaerolineae bacterium
CCTAATCCCTGCTCCCTAATCCCTGCTCACCACTCTCCACTTCTACAATCACGCCCTCATACGCGCGCAGTTCCAACGTCTCACCGGCAACCGCTCCCTCACGATCCAAATAGGTGGAGAGCGCCACTGAACCGCTTCCCCCAGCGGGAATAGTCAGCGTACGTGATTCGGCGGAGAAGTTGAGCGCAATCAACCGTTTTTCCTCGCCCGTGGCGCGCAGATAGACGTAACAATCCTGCTGCTCCACGTCCAAAGGCGTGTAACTGCCACCGTAGAGAGCCGGAGTCGCTCGCCGGTAAGCCAACAAACGCCGGTAAAGGTTCAGAACCGAAGTTGGGTCCGCCGCCTGCACGGCGACGTTGCGCGTGGCATAATCAGCAGTGAGCGGCAACCAGGTTTCGACGCCCGCCGGCGAGAAACCGGCGTTAGCGCCAGAGTCCCACTGCATCGGCGTGCGGCAGACATCGCGGGTGCGCTCTATGCCCAGGTTAAGGCCCTGCGGATCCTGAACCTTCTCCGGCGGAATATCCACGTTAGGCATACCGAGTTCATCACCGTAGTAAAGCGTCGGTGTGCCGCGCAGCGTCAGCAACAACAGCGCCGCCAGCCGCGCTTGGGCCTCGCCGCCGAAGCGGGTAGCCAGTCGCGCCCGGTCGTGATTGCCCAACACGTAGTTGGGCCACGCGAAATCGGGCAGCGCCGCCTCCAGCGTATCGACGCTGGCGCGTATCTGCTGCGAATCCCAAGTCATGCCGTCCATCCAGCGAAAGTTGAAGGGCAAATGCAGCTCGTCGCCTTCCGCGCCGTAATACTTGACCCATTCATCCAACGGGCCCCAGAGCTCTCCGATAGCGCAACGCTCATCGTATTCATCAAAAACCTGACGAATCTCGCGCATCCGCTCGTGGTTCTCTGGCAAGAACATATTATGAACCGACAACAGACGTCCAAAGAGATCATTCGCCAGTAAATGGGGAGAGGCATCCGGGTTGGGAGGATTGTCGCGCAACTCCTCATCCTTCATCAACAAGCCGATCACGTCCATGCGAAAACCATCCACGCCGCGATCCAACCAGAAGCGCAAAGTATCGTACATCGCCTCACGGACGGTGGAATTGCGCCAGTTGAGCTCTGGCTGTCCCGGCACGAACTGATGGAGGTAATACTGCCCGGTCCGCTCATCAAAAGTCCAGGCCGGCCCACCAAAGAAACTACCCCAGTTGTTGGGCGGGCCGCCATCCAGCGCCGGATCGCGCCAGATGTACCAATCGCGTTTGAGGTTATCCCGGCTGCTGCGCGATTCGACGAACCAGCGGTGCTGATCCGAGGAATGATTCGGCACCCAATCAATGATAATTTTGAGCTCGCGCGCGTGCGCCTCGGCGACCAGTCGGTCAAAAGTCGCCAGATCGCCAAAGAGCGGTGCGACGTCACAATAATCGGCCACGTCGTAGCCAAAATCGGCCATGGGAGAGGGGTAGAAGGGGCTGATCCAAATAGCATCCACGCCCAAGGCGTCGTCAGAACCGGCGAGATAATCCAGCTGTGCAATAATGCCCTCTAAATCGCCGACGCCATTTCCCGTAGTGTCATCAAAACTACGCGGGTAGATCTGATAGACTACGCCGCGTTGCCACCAATGTAGTTCCTGTTGAGGAGAATTCATAAGATTATTTGCTCACTTTCCAAGTAGGTTACTCCATCTAAAACCGCTGTATTATACCGCAACAGCCTCTTTTTGCAGCCAGACTCATCCTCTTTTGCCCGCCTGTCGCTCATAATTGCGGCGCAGCATACCGGTAGCACGGCGCATCCCTAGAGCAACGTAAAATTCCTGCAAGTCCGGATCACAGGTCAAATCCACCATGTACAGATCATCAAGTTGCTCCAACATGCGACGGACCAATTCCCTACCAATACCCTGCCCCTGGTAAGCCGGCAACACTTCCAGCAGTGGGATGTAGGCGCTCAAAACCCCATCGCTGATAGCGTTGAGGCAACCCACCACTTTCCCAGTCTCATCGTCAACGGCTAAGACAATCCGATAGCTCTGTTGAAGTATTCGCAAATGTGTTTGCGGGGACGGTGGATGAGGCCAACCGACAAAGAAGCCCTGGAGTCTATCGAGGGTGATGTTGGTTAAGTTGTCCGCATAAGAGATCATATTGAATTAGTAAGGCGGCTCAGACGGCCCACAATAAGCACACATCCCCATCCGAGGTGAGTTCCCCACCGGGAGCGGTTCCCCATAATCGTCGTGCGGGTGTTTCTCAACATGCCGGTCGCAGAGCAATCCCGATTTATCATCCTCGTAGAGACACTCCAGGCAAAGGTGCGTAGCCGGCGCACCACATTCCATGCAACGCAGATCCGGTGGATTATTGCGCGCCAGCAAGAAAATAGGATGCGCGGTCAACGGGCGACCCGTGCGTACTTTGCGCACCTTGATCAACGTCTCCGAAGTACTCCCGAAATCGTACAGATGGGTCAACTTAACGCCCGGCTCAAACAAGGTATCCACCCGCGCGCTCATGGGAATTTCATCCGACCAACCACCATAAGTGAACATGCTCAGATGACCACAACATTCCAGCCAAATTCCCCGCAGATAGTAATCCAGGTCATCCAGAGTCGCCGTGCCGTTCATTTCCAAATGCAACCAGTAATCCCCACCCCAGACGTCTTGAACCTGCAACTGATAGAGCCGTTGTCGCCGTTCATCTCCCTGCTCCGCGACAGCGATAGCCTTTTCCCGCTCCGAGCAAGCCTCCCAGTGCCGGGATAGCCCTCCGCGCGTCATCTCTCGCCCACAAAAAATACATTTACCGCGTGGTCGTTCACTGCGTGCCATTTTTTACCTCCGTAGTGAAAGTCAAAGTTACAAGTTATAAGTTACAAGTCAAAAGTCGAAAGTCAAAAGTTGAAAGTTGAAAACGGTTCTGCGCTCTCTGCGTCCCTGTAGAGATTATATCGATTAACTGAGC
Organism: Anaerolineae bacterium; assembly: GCA_021107605.1. Taxonomy (GTDB): domain Bacteria; phylum Chloroflexota; class Anaerolineae; order B4-G1; family SLSP01; genus G713. The sequence continues at coordinate 2,985 of JAIOSN010000101.1, forward strand.
AAAAACACGAAATGCGGGTAAGCTGTACGGTAACTAATGACCCAGTCTGGAGGAGTAAGATGACTACTTATCAAAAGTATGCCGCAAAACCAACCGAATTCCTCGCTCTGACGGGCTACACGCGTGAGAAATTTGCATAGACAACTTGCAACTTGCAACCTATCACTGCAGGTCGGTTTCTTTCACCAGGCGACCCATTTTTTGCATTTCGCGCCGTGTCCCCTGGAAGAGATGCTGCATAGTGACCTTGCCGGTATCGGCGGCCGCCAGGAAAGCAGCAAAGACTATGATGTTGCGGATATTCCCCCCAGCCAATTTGAAGCGACGGGATAATAGCTCGAAATCAAGTTTCCCTGCGCGCGGCACCGTCGCCGGGAAGAGGGTTTGCCAGATCTGCAAGCGATATTCCTCTTCAGGGAAGGGAAAACTTATCGCGAATTGCAGGCGGCGGGTAAAGGCCTCATCCAAATTGGCGCGCATGTTAGTGGCCAGAATAGTCACTCCGTCGTAGGCCTCCATGCGCTGCAAGAGATAGCTGGTCTCGATGTTCGCATAACGGTCATGGGCGTCTTTCACCGCCGACCGTTTGCCGAAGAGAGCATCCGCTTCATCAAAGAAAAGTATCACGTTACTACTCTGCGCCTCACTGAAAATATGCTCCAAATTTTTCTCGGTCTCGCCGATGTACTTGCTCACGATAGTGGATAGGTCAATTTTGTAAAGGTCTAACTCCAGTTCAGTGGCGATGACCTCGGCAGCCATCGTTTTGCCGGTTCCCGGCGGCCCGGCAAAGAGCATGGCGATGCCGTTGTTGGTGGCCAATTTCTTCCCTACGCCCCACGCCTCTAATACCTGAGAGCGACCGCGCACCATATCCACGATCTCATGCAGCAGTTCCAACTGTTCCGCCGGCAAAACGATATCTGCCCACTGATAACGCGGCACGATCTGGCGCGCCAAGTCGGAGAGATGGGGGCTGGAATGAGCACGGGCAGCCGTGAAGAGATTGGTGATATGGAGGGCACCGCGCTGCTGCACGACTTGATCGCGTGCCGTAGCGACCGCATCACGGATTTGCCCCGAAGTCAACCTAAATTGCCCAGCCAAAGCGTCAAGTTGCCCCTCGTAATCCGGGAATTCCTCCACTACAAAGTGCTCCCAGAGGGATAAGCGTTGAGCGTAGTGGGGAAGAGGAAAGTTAACCCACCACAACGGCCGTTGGCGCTCCAGTCCCGCTGCCAGCCAACGTCTTTTCCCGGCCACGATCAGGGGAAGCGAGCAGGCTTCTAATTCGGTCAGGATCGCAATCGGGAGATGTTCGTCTTGCAAACAAGCATCCCAACCGGTGAAGTAAGTTAAGGCTGCGTTGAGCCGGGCGTCGCGCAGCGCCAAACGGATGGCCAGACGAGGCGTAAGCTGGCCATCCGCGAGCACGGGAGGCAGCGCTACCCGCAGGAGCGGCCGTTGGATATGCAGAGCTGCTAAACGTGCAGCAGCGTGTTGCGCGGTGATATCGGGGCCAAAGAACGCCATTATAGGCGCGCGCTCCTGAGTTTCTAGCCGGCTGTCTGGCAGCACAGCGGTCAGCAGCATATCCCTAGTACTAGGCTCAGGCCACTCCAGGGAGATATGTCCGCGCAGTTCAGTGGGAGGCTGGTAATTTCCCAATAGCCAGGTGACAATAGCCGCGTCGACATGCAAGGTATGGCTGAGGAGAGAATCTCTCCCGTTTTGAAGATCGCTCTTCTGTTGTAAGAGCCGGTGCTTGAAGAGCGGCGCGTCCTCACTAAAATAGGGTAACGCCAATAAACGGTTGTCGCCCGGTGGAGCCAATAACGCCAAAGATAAATTGATGGTGGGATTTTTGCAGGTCACATTATCCTGCAAGTAAGCGTAGAGTCGCTCATATTGCAGATCGAAGTGCGGAGCCAGGCAAATGAGCAAGAGGTCTAATGCAAAACGGTCCAACTCGAAGGTTGCCGCCAGATACTCCAGGCGCAAAGAGATTTTGCGGCGGGCCGCCTCCTTTTTTAGCTCCTCGATACGTGCTGTTATCTCAATCTCGGCTTGAGCGAAGGCGTCTGTTTCGGCGGTCGATAATGAGATTGTCTGTCCCCAACTAACTCCCCAGGGACGAGCGAGTAATGCTTGAGCGTCTGCGTCAGAGAGATATAGTCCTCGAAAATCATCGTGGGGGTTCTGCCCCGCCAATTGCCAACGGCGAACCTCACGCTGGATAAGAAGATCAATGCGGCGGAGCTCCGCCAGTAGATGTTGCAAGCTTAGATCAGTCTCTCGTTCTCTCTGGATCAAAAAACCCTCCGCTAGCTATATCTCATTCCACTCTGGTAATGATAGGCAGTGGCGCAAAGACCCGGTAGCCGCCTTGCGCAGCAACACCGTAATAACGGTTATAGAGTGTAATGGGCGCCGTGGCCGTGACGACAAAGGTCTGGGTGAAGAGGGCTTGATAAGGTAGCGAGAGCGTTGTCCAAGTCAAGGTGCGCTCTGCGGGAATAATTCCGCCAGAGGCGTGGACAAAGGTAGCGCTGATAGGTAAGGTATCGGTGAGCGTCACCCCGGTTGCCAGCCCGCCGCTGTTGCTCACAGTAAGCGTGTAGGTGATTTCGGCCCCCGCGGTCGCGGTGGGCGGCGCGGTCTTAGTAAGGTGAAGTTGCGGGGCAATGGCGGTGACGACGCTGGCGCTGCCCGTGACACTGATCGTCTGTCCGCGCCAGTCACCGCTGACGTGATAGTCGTTGTTGGTGATCGTGCGCGTCGCCGTGATGGTGAAAGTGCAGGTCAGGCTACTCTGGCTACCCAACGTCCCCAAATCCCAACTGACGATGCCGCCACTCTCAGAACCGCTATCCGAGGCGCGGATAAAAGTTCCCGCCAGCGGCACGGTATCGGTCAACGCGACGCTGGCGAGAGCGTCTCCGGTGGTACTGGTGGTGAGCGTGTAGGTGATCTCGGCCCCGGCTCCAGCAGTACTGGGGCCGGTCTTGGTGAGACGGAGTTGCGGGGCGATGGCGGTGACGAC
>JAIOSN010000018.1 GCA_021107605.1 Anaerolineae bacterium
GGTTTTGCTGGTCAAAGTACCTCCCCCGACCGAGATTTCGCCACCCAGCGGCGGATGGGTAGACCTCGGAGGTCTATCTATCACGCCAGAGGAGTAACCCGTTGAGTTTAAAATCTCCGGGCCTTTGTGGTGAAATTCTTAGACTCCTTCTATGCGCTCAAGGGAGATAAGAATTTACTCGCTGAATTAAGGTCAACGCTCTGACCGGTTTGGAGAGATAATCGTCACAGCCAGCCGCTAAAAATCGCTCGCGGTCCCCCACCATGGCGGACGCAGTTAAGGCAATTACGGGAATATTCCGGAAGGTCTCCGAGTCCCTGAGCCGTCTTACGATTTCAAGTCCATCTATACCGGGTAAGCTGATATCCAATAAGACCAAATCCGGAACCACATCCTTGATCATCTGCCAGCCAGCCAGACCATCTTCTGCCTCGTGGATCTGGTACCCCTGAGTGGTCAAGATTTTACGGACAATGCGGCGATTGTGGTAATTATCTTCCACATGGACAATGGTACGATTGTTCATATTCGTGATTTACTCCAACAATAAATCTTCGACATAAGCCAGCAGCGCGGCGCGATCCAAAGTGCTCTTGGGCCAGACGGAATCCACCTGTGCGGATAAGAATTTTTTCTCTGCGATGGTCAACTCTTTGCCCGTGACCACCAATATGGGGAGATCAGCGCCAGCTGGCTGCGATTGTAGATTTTCGAGGAACTCTAATCCAGTTATATCGGGAAGGATTAAATCTAGCACCATCAACGCCGGCGGATTTTTCTTGATGGCCGCCCAGGCGTCATTGGCCGAATAGACTTCGGTAACGGCGAAACGCGGTTGTGATGCAAAGAGGCGACCCATCAATCGCGCTTCCCAGACGTTATCCTCGATCACCAATATATGCTTATAACCGCCTGCCCCAAAAGCCTCTGCCGGTTCTTCCACCGGTGTTTTACTGAGCAACTGTGCTAATTCAGCAGGTTGGTCGCCTAAGACTTCAGTCAGATGTTGGGCCAACTCCCGCGTGCTGAAACCACCCTTCTGCCAGACAGAATCAGTATAGCGGTGTAGGTATGCTTCCTCTTGCAACGTTAGGGATTTCGCGGAGATGATGACGACTGGAATATCTTTAGTGCGTTCATCTGATTTGAGCGTGGAGAGTATGGTGAAACCATCCATCTCTGGCAGGGTGAGATCCAGGAGCACCAAATCTGGCTGACGCTGCCGCACCAGAGCCAGACCATCTGCGCCGTTATAGGCTTGGAAAACGCGATAGTTCTTATAGCTCTGCAATAGACGTCGAATTAACCGGCTGTCGTGTGGGTTATCGTCGATGATCACTAACGAGGTGATTTGCTCATCTAATTGTTCTAAAGCCGCCGTCAATCCCTCTTTGGGGATCGCTCCTGCCGCTGGTGACAAGGGTGTTTTTAGGTGCAGGAGGTAGCGGTCTTCCAGAGCGTGTTTTTCGGCGGTGAAGGTATGCCCGGAGCAGTTGACTACCACGCACTCCCCTGCTTGGATATGACCGCGCGCGAGCATCTTCTCCAGACCGGCAAAAGCTACGCTGGCCGCCGGCTCCATGGAGAGGCCTTCGGTGCGCGCCACCCAGCGCATGGCCCGGAAAGCCTCGCCGTCACTTACCGAGACCATCGCGCCGCCATACTTATCCGCTGCGCGCTTGAGGATTTTGTAAGCCATCCCTGGCGCGCCGGTGGCCAGCACGGTGATCAAACTATCTGGCTGCACAGGGATGGCTGCGTCCAGATTCTTCTCCCACGCTTGCACCATTGGCGAACAACCGGCGGTCTGCACCACGCCGATCTTGGGAATACGGTCAATGATCCCGGCCTCGTACAGATCAGTAAACCCCTTGAGCACGCCCAAAGGTCCAATCCCGCCGGAGACGGCTTGTAGATACCAATCGGGTGCGCGCCAACCTAGCTGCTCCACAATCTCAAAGGCGATGGTTTTCATACTCTCTTTACAAGGAATTGCCTTGGCCCCGCGTTCTACCGGCAGCTGATGCCGGGCGGCAAAATCGGCGGCTACTTGCTTGGCTTGATCATAAGTGCCAGATACTTTGATCACTTCGACTCCATAGAGAGCCAATTCCCGCATCTTCTCCACGGGTACGCTGCTGGAGAGAAAGACCCAGAGTTTGATGCCGGCCCGCACGGTATAAGCCGCGTATGCTGTCGCGGCGTTGCCGGTGGAAGCCATCACTACCTCAGCTATCCCCTGGTCATAGAGCGCGCTCACGGCAAAGGTCGCCTGCCGGTCTTTGAAGGAGCCGGTAGGTTGTTGCCGCTCATCCTTGATCCAGATACCGTCGTGCTTGAGCTCCCGCTCCAACCCGACTGCGCGTGTCAAAGGCGTCCAGCCCTCACCCAGCGTGAAGACGCGGAAATCGGCCGGGAAAGGGAGCAATTCCCGATAACGCCAGAGCGTGGCTGGCCTCTCTTTAACCAGCGCCGGCCAATCAGCCGGCAGGGCCGCGAGATCGTAAACCGCATCCATCCACCCCCCACCGCACTCTGGACAGCTGGTGATGTAAGGATCTGGTTCCATCTCGTGACCACAGGCCAGACAACGTACTGCTTTCAAGAGGGTTTTCATAGTTGACTTCCCTGGAAAAAGTTATCTTGCCGCAAAGACGCTAAGAAAAGAAAATTCTATTTCCTGAAGGTTGATTTTCAAATCTTTGCGTCTTAGTGGTGAAGTTCTTAGTTTTTGCAGCAGACTCAAGTTGCAAATCTTGGCGCTCTCCGTGCCCCCATGGTGAAATTCTTACCTGGTACTCAATGTCATTAAGATAAGACCTCCGAGGTCTCTGGTAGTGCCGCACAATTGCAAACCACGTCATATTTGCGGTAAATTTCTTTCGGGAGAGGGTCGCATTAGACCTCTGAGGTCTGACTAGCTGCTTAACTTAATGACATTGACCTGGTACTCTCTCCGAAAGACTTTTCACCTAATGCTCAGCACGTTGTAGGATGGAATAAGTTGACTGAAGCCCTTGTAATGAAACCGCGCCAGGGCTTCGGTCTCTATCTGCCCTTTCAGGTAGAGATTGGTCTCTTCATCAATTAATATCTGTCCTGCGGAAGCATGTTCTTGCAAGCGTTTGGCTAAATTGGGAGTGTTGCCGATGACCGTGTAATCCATAAATTGGTTGGTGCCCACATTTCCAAT
>JAIOSN010000154.1 GCA_021107605.1 Anaerolineae bacterium
CCGATGCGGCGGAATTTCTGGGAGATGTCCGCCGTGTTATCGTGGGTCAACAACCGGTCGGGGCGCACGGTGACGATCTGCCCCGGCGTGACCGCCTCCAAACCTGCTTTCCGTGCCAGTACCTTCTCAGCAAATGTTTGTTCCATCTTAGCCCCTTGTTGCAAGTTACAAGTTAAAAGTTGGAAGTTGCCCTGTCAACATTTAACCTTCAACTTTCAACCTGTAACCGTATTTGAACAGATTCCCGGCCTGGTAGATGTCCATCTGAACACGGGAAAAAGGTTGCGCCCGGAAAGTCCGCCTGTCATTCAGCCGCAGTTCGCCGGTCGTGAAATCCACCGCTAACGTGTCACCGCTCTGGAAGGCGGAGGCGATCTCCGTGAGTCCCGGCACGGTGAGGAGGGGCATACCGCTGTTGATGGCGTTGCGCTTGTAGATCGCGCCGCAGCTCTCGGCGATGAGCGCCGTGATACCCAACGCCCGGAAGCAATCCACCGCCTGCTGCCGCGACGATCCCGCGCCGAAGTTCTGGCCCGCCATCACGATGTCGCCGGGCTGTGCCCGTTGCGCGAAATCCTCCCAGCCGGGGAGGTTGTCCAGGGTATATTGCCCCATCGCGTCCACGTCAGTGATGTGCAAGTAGCGATTGTGGAAGAGCATGTCGGTGTCAATGTCGTCGTAAAGATGACCCTCGGGGTCCGTGAGCACCCAGAGCCGGCCGGTGATATTTGTCGGTTTCATTTCTACTTCTCCATACGCACTAGCAGTTGGTGAACGGGGCATCTATTGGCAACGCGCGCAAGATAATGCGTCGTACTTGTTCCGCCAATGATAAAGCTTCAACAGCCGTTGCTCGGTCTGGCCAGAAATCGAAATCATAGCGAGCCATCACCGCGTAATCACTGGTTTGAACCAGATCAGTTTGATTTTTCATACAACAACACTCCCTCATGAATAGCCGTGGTGATGAATGAATTAGGAACGTCACGCCACTCCGCGGCCTCTTCAGGCGTCCAAACCACAATATCCTTGGCCCGGCAAACGCCTCTCAGAACACGACGATATCTGACCGCACGTTTATAGCGCGGTAAGTCAGAAGGTTCAATCAGCAAAAGATCGTAGTCACTATCCGGTCTTGCCTCTCCACGAGCACGAGACCCGAACAATACAATTTTCTGAGGAGACCCTGCTGCAAGAATACGCTGCACTATCTCTTCTAATACCTCGCTTTGCACTTTTACCGCACTCATTGCTATCTCCTATGAAAATACGTTACAAGTTGAAAGTTGCAGGTTAAAAGTTAATCGTCATCCTACACTACGTTCAGGACAGGTTTTTGAGCGAGCGTAGCACGTCGAGAAATCGGTGCTCGCGCGCGGTTGAGATTTCTCGTCACTGCGTTCCTCGGAATGACCAAGCAGAAAATCTGCTAAATCCGCTCAATCTGCTGACTAATTTTCGTCAGCATTGGTGTGGCATCCCACATGGCGGCTCCTTGCTGAACAATCGTACTCCGGCACCACGATCTCACCCTTCAACGCGCACCACCTCGCCGCTGTGGCCGAGGTGGTGCGCGTTGGTGCAAGAGCCGATGAAGACGCTGTCCACGCACCGGCCCGCCACCCCGCACACCGGCGTGACGTTGGTCAGGCTGGGCGGACAGGCGATGAGCGACTCCAGGTTAGTGATGTCTACTTCAACATCTGTCTCCTCTCCGAACGGAGAGGAGATCAGCGTGGGGGTCATGGTCAGGGTTGGAGTCAGAGGAGGCGCCGGTGGAATGGGTTCTTGTGCGCTGACATATCCCGCCGGCAGCAGCGTCAGCGCGATGAGCAGAAACAATGTGATTGCAGTAAACCGTTTCATGTCATTCTTCTTCATACATACTGAGGAAAGGTTACTTTTTGCTAAAGATTGCTGCCCAATCCACTTTGGCGGTAATTTGCATCAGCGCTGCCAGGGTGATGATCGCTCCGATCGTCACGACCAATCCGGTGTATCCTTCGAAAAAGAAGGCGTAGGAGAACAACACCAGGAACAGCAACTGCGAAATACCCGCCTCTCGCACCGCAAAACGCCATCCTATTACTCGCCACAAATAGCTTACCACTAATGCCACTGAAACGACAGCTGCGATTATAAAAGCCAGCTCCAATACCACATGATCCACCAAGTAAGAGAATAGTATGTGGAACGAAAAGAAACTCGCTCCCAAGAAAAAGTAGTGCATGGGGTGTAAATTGGTACCATTCACCGCCCCAAGAACCATCAGCACAGTGAAGAAGAATAGTAGTGAAACCGGCGCAAAGTAGCTCATCCTACTGGCTAACGGCCCTGGATTCAACTTACTTGGCATTTCTACGCCTACATCGAAATCGGTTACCAGGTTCTCGAACTGCCACTGAAGATTCCACCCTTCGGGCGTCCTGGTCTTGGTCGAGGCTGAGATGCTACGCTCTGGAAAATTGTACTCCTCAAAATCAGTGTTGATCTTTAGCGTAAAGTTCTTTGCCGTTGTTATCCCTTCAGCAAAGCTATACAGCCAGCGGTCCAACCCGCGGGACTTGTAAGTTATGTGAATCTCTGTCTCTTCGCCGGCTGCCATTTCTATCACAGCTGTCAATTTACGTCCGGTATTGCCACCAGGCGTGATCTGTACCTCGCCAACACGGAACTCGAAGTCATCATAAATAGCGCTTGACGAGGGAAATTCGAAGACCACTGTAGCTGTCACCACCTCATCTAGCGGATTTTGAAAGGTGTAATGACCATCGAAAGCCACATCGTAAGTAGCATACCATAGCAGTCCCTTACGGCGATGTTGCAGATGAAAATCTACGTCAATCTCGCTGGATTCCAATCCTCCCGGCAAGTCCACCTGACCGGGAGCAGACAAAGTTACCACCGGTGCATTCTGCTTATGCGCCGCCCCCCAAAGCCCCTCCACTTGTTCATCAAGCATATCATAGCCGAATCTTGTGCGCGCGATGATGCTGCTACCTAGAACTATCCAGGCCAATGTCACACACACAAAGATGATGACGATAGCTACCAAACGACGAACTGTCATTACGCACCTCCTAATTTATACTTGGACAGTAGCTGCTCAAGTTGACCATCAAAGAAATGACACAATGCTTGCTATTACCAATCCAGATACAACCGAAAGAACCGTTCCAATGATGGCTGCTTTGAAATGATAGGAATAGTCCTTGTACCCCGCCAGGCCCTCTGTTCCAGGGATGACGATAAACTTCGGGATGATAGTGCAAAACATCAACCAGTCAAGTAGCAACAGGTCAACGAGATTGAAGATAAAGGCTACTCCGAAAGCGTTCAAGAAGAGCTGCAGAAAGGAGACTGCATCTCCGTTCTGGATCTTTAGGGCTAAAGTTGAGGCGAAAGGCACTGCGATAAGCAGAATCAAGAATGGTATTCCGAAGATTAGTGACAAGCGCTTTTCTCGCTCAGTTTTCGGAGGAACCTTGTTCTGGATATCTGGCGGATAATCTTGCAACCATATCCGAGGGTTAAAACGCAACGAGACTATTATGAAAAGTGAAGCAGTGAATGACAGAATTGTCCCATCAAGGGCAATCTTGCTAATGCTGAACATAACACACCTCTCCTGGAGATCAAACTCCTAACCTGAACAAGCCAGAACCAAAAAGGAAACTCACCACGGACTATAGTCAAAAGCCAACTGGCCGGGGGCACGGAGAACACAGAGAGAGACATGGAGAAAAACCGACAATTTAAAAACTCAGTGTTATGGGCACTGCCTGCCCATACCGCAGAATTATAGCGCCATTGGAGATACGCTATTTCCCGGACACCACTATGCCTCCAACACCCGCGCCCGGTACTGGAGCGCTTCCGCCAGAGTTATTCACCAGTTGGGGACACCGGCTCAACCGCCCAAACGACAACGCCAAAAAGTGGTCGTTAAGAGCCGGAACACCACAAAACCGCCCTAATTGCGGCTCAATGGTTCAATTGTAAAGGTTCATTTTCATTTCGACTCATGTCGGGCTAAGATTAGCTTTGTCAAAAGTCCAATGAGTAGATCATACTGCATATTCGTAACAGGGTCAGCTAACCAAATACCGCTCAGATCACGTGCTCCGGCGCCGCGATCTCACCCCGGAGGGCGCACCACGCCGCTGTGACGGGGCTGGCGAGATAGGTGTCGCCGGGGCCTTGCTTGCCGGGGAAATTGCGGTTGCTCGTGCTGATGTTGACCTGGCCCGCGCCGGTCATGCCCAGGTGGCCCGAAGCGCAGCCACCGCAGCCAGGATTGCTGATGATGAAGCCCGCGTCGAAGAGCGTCGCCAGGACGCCGCTCCGCAGCATTTGGGCGTAAACGCTGCGCGTGGCCGGGACGACGGACGCCATCACGTGCGGCGCGATGTGTTTGCCGCGCACCACCTCTGCGACGGCGGCGAAATCCTCAAAGCGCCCATTGGTGCAGGAGCCGATGAAGACGCTGTCCACGCGCCGGCCCGCCACCTCACGCACCGGCTTGACGTTGGTCGGGCTGGGCGGACAGGCAATCAGCGGTTCCAGGTTGGCGATGTCTACTTCAACCGTCTCAACGTATTCCGCGTCGGGGTCAGCATGGAAGTTACTATTAGCCATTTGCCATTCATGCGGAGGCGTGAAGCCCACGATGCCTCCCACCTCCGTGATCTGGCTGGCTAAGGTGATGCGGCCCGCCAAATCCAGCGCGTCAATCGCGGGGCCGTAGAACTCGATGGCGCGACCCAGCGCGCCGTGGGAGCCGAGTCGCCACAGCACCGCTAAGGTCAGGTCACGGGCGGTGCTGGGATAATGCAACTCGCCCTCCACCACCACCTTCATCGTTGGCGGTACCTCGAACCACGTCCGCCCGGTCTTAAAGGCGAAGGCGATGTCCTGATCGCCCATCCCTTGCCCGAAAGCGCCTACCGCGCCCAGGATGTTCAGGTGGCTATCGGTGCCCACGAAGGTCGAGCCAGGGTAAGCCAGTCCTTCCTCAATGGCGACGTGGGAGCCGATACCGGCGTTCACGTCGTAGACCTTGACGCCTTGCTCCCGCGCCCACACGCGGCAGAGCTGTTGGTTGATGGCGTAGGGGATGTTGCTGGGCGGTACGACCAGATCAAAGGTGAAGCAGGTTTTGGTTTTATCCGCGACCGGCGCATCCCCGTAGTGCTCGCGATAATTCTTGACGACGTTCGGCCCGGCGAAATCACGCGCCGAGCGCACGTCCAGCTCAAGCCAGATAATGTTGCCCGGCTCCACCGGGACATCGCCGGCGCTGTGGGCCGCAAAGATTTTTTGGATGATGGTTTTTCCTGGCATGGAGATCTCCAAGGTTGAAAGTCTCGAAAGGCAAAAGTCAAAGGTCGAAAGTTGAAAGTCAGAGGTCGGAAGTCAAAAGTCATCAACTCATTCCGTGGCTACCGGTTCCTGATTCATCATTCTCAATTCATCATTCTGGATACCAACTCGCGTTTTTGCGTTATCCGCAGCAGGGCGTGGAAATTCATGAAGTCCGCGTGGTTGATCAACGTGGCTTCAGTGGTGCGTTGGACTTTGTCACCTTCACCGGCGTGGGTGGCGATGATATGCTGCACTTCCGCTGGCAGGCCACAACGAGCCGCCAGCTCCATCCCGGTGAAAGGGTGTCGCAGCAGTTTGCCAGCGTCTGTCTGCACAGTCATCCCATCGGCGCGCGTCTCGTATTCCAAGAGCTTGCCGATGTCGTGCA
>JAIOSN010000230.1 GCA_021107605.1 Anaerolineae bacterium
CGGTGGCTGGGCGTAGGTAATGAGTGAAGGGGAGATACTTATGATTATCGTTGGCTCTAAATAATTCTACCGCGGCTCTGTCAATGAGTTGGGCGGAAATCGGTCGTAACTCAGACCGGATGATTTCCTGGAGTGTGCTGAGAGCAAGTTCACGGTGTGCAAAGTTGGCAAGCAGCTGGACTCTCTCGGTGGGCTGCGGATATATCCGCAGCGTGACCTCGGTGATGAAACCTCCTCGGCCATGGGCGCCTAAAACAAGACTGCGTTGATCTTGCTTGCCGCTTTGAGAATAAGCCAATGTAACCGGTCCGGCCGGCGTAATGGCTTTAATACAGATAGTATTGTAGGCGAGAGTTCCATAGCCCAGCGATTTGGTATTGATGGCATTGATGGCTACCGTTCCCCCAATGGTTCTGGTCGCCCGTGGGAAATCTGCTCCGGTAGAAAGCCCTTGAGTTGCCAGCTCTCTTTCTATCTCCGCCCAGGTAGCGCCGGCCTGTACTCGCAGAGTTAATTGATCTTTATCCAGGCTCAAGATGCGGTTTATACGCTTTGATTTCACGACCATGAACGGTTCTTGGGTGCGATTTTTATCCTGATAAGGGGCTGTGCCATTCCCCCACGGGAGCAAATGAATGTCGCGTTGCCCGGCCCACCGCATAAGCGCAGCGATTTCTTGCTCATTGGCCGGTTCAATCACGGCTAGCGGAGCAGGATGAGTTTCCTGCTGCCGGATAAAGCCTGGGTAACTTTCTCCACCGCGATAGGGTTGCAGCTCTGCCGGTGAACTTTTGACGCGCTCCTTATCCAGTAAATGTTCTAGTGAATAGCGTATTGGCTTTTCTAATGTTTGTTGGTGTGAGACACGCATTTCTATTGGAGCAGGTGGAGTCTCTGGCAAGGCTAACCTAGGAGCTAGGTTCTGCCAGATATCTTCAAAGGTGGTGGCTCTGGTTGTTGCAGGGGTCAAGAGGCTAGTTAGCATGAGCTATTTCCTAGGATTTGTTCGGTCAGTACCAACAATTCACTTAATAACATGGCTGTGGCGCCCCAAATATGCCATTCTTGGAACTCATAATAGGGAATGGTGATCGGTGCGCCATCATGGACGCCAATCTCTTGTTGGATGGTTTCTGGTTGCAATAATAAATTTAAGGGAACCTGCAAAATGCGGGCTACTTCGCTGGCGTTGGGGCGGAGTGGGGGAAGAGTAGGAATCCAACCCACGATGGGATGGACGATATACTGGCTGGGGAAAATGTAGAGTGGGGTTAATTGTCCCAATACCTGCACGGCTTGCGGAGGAAGCCCGATCTCCTCGTGGGTCTCTCGTAAGGCCGTTTTAATACAATTGCCATCCTTTTTCTCGTGATTGCCGCCCGGAAAACAAATTTCACCGCCGTGATGGGTGAGGTCTTCTCGGCGGTGTGTGAAGAGGATGAAGATTTCGTTCTCAATGAGAGCTAGTGGAATCAAAACTGCTGCTTGGCGGGGAGTAGAGTTGGCTGGTGGGTCAAATGAACGTATGCTGGGCGCCATTCGCAATTGGGCATCTTTGCCCGGTAGAGACGAGTTAAGTCCTGTTTTAAGAATGCTAATATACTTTTCTGGGTTGTCTATTGAAACTGTCTTCAACTGCATGATAGCATTGTACTCTTTCTGGTAGGGTGGGACAATGGGAGAAAGGTCATGGACTTTACAAGCAAGTTCTGCTTGTAGGCGGCCCAAGATCTGGTGTTGAGCACAGCGACCTGCTGGAGTTACATACCCGTCAGGTTGCTGTGCTAACGGCGACTAGCGGTTAGGCGCCAAATTTATTCAGGCGCAGTGCATTGGCCAGCGCAAGCGGCATGATGTCCGCAGCCGGGAGCCGCGGCCCCAGTCCGCCGGTGATGCAAGCCCGTTCACCGAAAGTCTCGACCAGATCCGGACGGCAACGCTCTGACCAGACGAGCAACGGCACGGGATGCCAGCTATGTGATTTCATCTTCGCCGGTGTGGAGTGATCGCCCGTCACGATGAGCACATCCGGTTGCAAAGCCAATATCCGCGGCAGCAACCGATCCACCTTCTCAATGATAGAGACTTTAAGGTCAAAATCGCCATCCTCGCCGGCGCTATCAGTGCGTTTTACGTGGAAGAAGAAGTAATCGTAATTGTTCCAGTTCTCTTCCAGAACGTCTAACTCCTCTTCCACCGAGTGGCTGGCAGGAGGCACGTCCATACCTACGAGTTTAGCCACCCCACGATACATGGGGTACATGGCGATGCCGATAGCGCGTAGGCCAAAGGCCTCTTCCATTGTCGGCCAGATTGGCAACTGTGAGAAACCGCGCAACGTCAGCATGTTGGCGGGACTCTGAGCGACCAAGACCTCACCCGCGCGTTCGACAAATTGACGTACCAGTCCGGCCGTCTTCTCCGCCGCCGGCTCTAAGGCTCTGGCTGGATAGGGCTTTGCTCCCACCTGTTGCGGATCCGTCGCGGCGATTTCGCCAGAAAGTCCTTCCCCGCGCAATACCAGAAGATAGCGGTACTCCTTGACTGTCTCCACGAAGAGCTCCACGCCGGGAAGTTCAATCTTTTCCCGCAACAATTTGGTCAACTCCTGCCCCTTCTCGGTGGAGATGCGGCCCGCGCGCCGATCAGTGATCACGCCGTTCTCATCAACGGTGCAGAAGTTCCCACGTGCGGCCACATCACCGGGCTGGAGGTCGAAGTTGATCCCTCCGGCGGCGAGTACCCCCCGTCCTACCTGGTATTTGAGTGGATCGTACCCGAATACCCCTAAATGCGCGGGGCCGCTGCCCGGCGTAAGGCCATTGGCTACCGGCTCGTGCAAGCCGCAAACACTACGGGTAGCCAGCGCATCTAAGTTAGGCGTCTTCGCCGTCTCCAGCGCGGTGAGTCCGCCCGGTTCTAAAGGCAGGCCGCCTATTCCATCCAGGATCAACAAAACAATTTTACTCTCGTTGCGTTTTACCTGCTGCTGAATCAGATTTAGATCCATTCTCTCAACTCCTTTAGTTTGAACTCTCGAATTTGCGTGAAGTTTATTGTATCCTTGAACACTAGTATAATCCCACCCGGTAAAAACTCAAAGGCTAGCTCCTCACCGGCAGAGCAGGAAAGGCCGGTCGCTGGCCCGCGAGATTTGATCAACCGTACTCCCCATGACGATTTCCAGCCAGGGTGTAAGACTATACCCGCCCATGATGATCAGATCGCTATCCAGAGACGCCGCGGTTTGTAGAATCATCTCTGCTACCGGGCCGCTGGCGTCATGATAGGACGCGCGACAATCCTGTGCTGCCAGGTAGCATTTGGCGTCAGATAGTATCTCCGCCATCTCT
>JAIOSN010000294.1 GCA_021107605.1 Anaerolineae bacterium
TCCTCTACTAGCTCAAAAACTCGTTCTACCGCTTCTGGCTCCACACCGATAAGTAACGTCACATTGCCGCGACGCAAAAATCCGCCGGTGCTGGCAACCCGCGTCACCCCCAACCCCTCGGTCACCAGGGCATCGGTAACCGCCATCGCATCTGAATCTTTCACAATAGCAATTATCAGCTTCATAAACACCCCTTACAGCTGCCGGAACTCTTCCACCGGCAAGATAAAGATAGCGGCCCCACCCTCAGAAGTCTCGATCATCGTCGGGTAACCGGAAGCCATCGCCGTCTCCACGCCCAGCGGCACATACCGAGTGCGGCGCGGACAACACTCCTCCATGAGCATAAACAAGCGTGGCAAGCATCTCTCCTCAACACCTATAAACAACGTCACCAGAGAATCATGTAAAAACCCCCCGGTGGCATTCACAATAGTTGCCCGGAATCCTTCCTCACCCAGAGCAATCATCAAATCCCGCGATTGCGTGCCATCCACAATCGCAATTGCGAGTCGATCAATTGACATGGGGGTCACCTCCAGTTCATTTCCCGGTTACGGCATTTGCAGGTATATCCTTCTTTGATTATAATCGCTTTAGCGTGATTGGGAAGTGATAAAAATTCCTCTTTGGGACGCAGATTTTCGCAGATAAATACTGATCTATTGTTTTAGGAGCTACTATAATTCACCTGATACATGAGGAATAAACTAACCACCTATGAAAAAACTTATCTTGCTCATATCACTGCTCGTCTTGTCAACTTGTACCTCCAACAGACCCACTCTTACTCCCTCCACCACGGTAATGGAGCCACCGCTCTCCGCGACTGCCAGCCCGGCCACAGAACAGACCTCCATCGTCCTCTGGCACAACTGGAGCGCCTCACAAGAGCAAGCTTATGCCGAAATCATAGCCGCTTTTAACACCACACACGCCACCCTCGCCATCCAACCCGTCAAGATCGAAACCCTCAATGATGCCTTGACGGTCGCGCTCCCCACCGGGGAAGGCCCAGACCTCATCCACTGGACGGCCGATCAAATTGGAGCGCACGCTCTGGCCGGCGACATTGTCCCCTTGGATAATTATTTTGCGGACGGCTATCTGACGGATAACTTCGAGCCGGCAGCCGCCCAAGCCATGCAATGGCATAATCAAAGTTGGGGAATACCGGTAACTCAAGAGGGCATCGCACTAATCTACAATCAAGATCAACTTCGCCAAACCGAACTACCTGCCCCCACCGACTTCAACGACCTGTTGGAGAAAGCCATTGCCTTCCGCCGTGAAAATCCGGATAAATACTACCTCTGCAACCCGGGGCTAGGTCAATCTGATGCCTATCACGTAGCTCCAATCTACTTAGGACACGGACTAGACCAGTACGGCGGTCTCATTGATGACCGCGGGCATGTCCACATCAACAGTGGGGCAGGCTATGAGGCGGCCAACTGGCTGGCGGAATTCAGCAAAGTCGCCCCCGCCAAAGCCAATTTCAGCTTATGCCAAGAGATGTTCACCTCCGGGCAAGTGCCCATCTGGTGGGGCGGGCCACGTGCCCTCTTAGCTCTGGAAGAGAGCCACCTCAACTACGGGATAGCCCCTATGGGCAGCCCTTATGTCAAAGTAACCCTCTTCATGCTCACACCGAACGCGCTGACCCGGGGCCACGCACAAGCCGCGGTCAGCGCACTCAAATACCTCGGGAGCGCAGCCGTCCAACAAGAGCTCGCCTTAACCCAGGACGTAGTCCCCGCCAACAGCCAAGCCCTACACAGCCTCGAAGTTCAAACCCGGCCATACATCGCCGGGTTTGGAGCCGCCCTACAGCTGGGGACTCCCTGGCCCAACCATCCCTACGGCGCTTGCCAGTGGGAAGCCACCGGTGCGGCTACCCTTGCTATCTGGAGAGGCCAAAAAGACCCCTTGCAAGCCATGAACGACGCCCAGCTACTTATCGAAAGTTGCGTCACGGCAATCTCAGAGTGACTCCACTTTTGCCTTTCGACTTTTGACTTTTGACCTTCGACTTTCGACCTTCGACTTTCGACCTTTGGCTTTCGACCTTTGGCTTTCGACTAGAGACCTACCAAAGCTAGACTCCAAAACTTTTGACATCCCTCCAAACACTGTTATTATAGTCAGTTAGAAATGGAGACCTTACATACACGCAAGCCAATTTACACCGTTCTCATCGCCATCATCCTGGCGACGATTCCCTGCTACACGCTAGGATTCATCGCGCTAAGTATGCGCCCTACCTCGCCCACACCAACCCCCACCGTAACGCTGACGCTGGTCGGCACGCTCGCTCCCACCGATACCCCCTACGTGGTAAATCCAGGAACCGGGGAGAAAGGCACCCTAGAGCCAACGCCCACCCAATGGTTCCCGCCCACACGCACCTCCACGCCCACCGACACCCCCTCGCCAACCACAACCTCCACGCCAGCCAATACTCCCACTCTTACCAACACAGCCACCTTAGCTCCTACTGGAACCACCGCCCCCACCAACACACCGACAGAGACCGCTACGGTTACTCCCGCCCCCACCATAGCTGTGAGCAGCACCCCGTCTCCCACCGAAACGTCTACGCCCACCGCCACTCTGGAC
Source organism: Anaerolineae bacterium (assembly GCA_021107605.1). Taxonomy (GTDB): domain Bacteria; phylum Chloroflexota; class Anaerolineae; order B4-G1; family SLSP01; genus G713. The sequence goes on from JAIOSN010000294.1 coordinate 2,620, forward strand.
GCAACCGAAACAGCCACTCCCACCACGACCCCCACCTTGACGGCCACTACTGTTATCACTCCCTAGTAATAAGATGGAAAGGTTAACCGAGCTAACCCTAATTGCCATGACCATCAAAATATACCTTAGCCGTACCTTCTCAATAAGTAGGGGGAAACATGGCGTTTCTGTTATGCTCACCACGGAGACACCGAGAATACTGAGAAAAAATAAAAAACTCGGGGTCCTCCGTGTCTCTATGGTGAAAACTACCCCGAAATATTGAGATGATACCCTTAGCCCTCCACCTTGAGGGCTTTTGTTTTGAAGAAAGGAGTTCCGTGAAAAATAAAGATAACTTACTAATGCAACTCAGTGAAGCAGCTGGCCCCTCTGGGCATGAGGAATCTATCCGCCACCAGCTCGAAGAACTCTGGCGGCCTTTCGTCACCACCATGCGCGCGGATGCGATGGGCAACCTGATCGCCGTGCAGCAAGGCAGCGGCCCGGAGCCACGCCCCGCGGTGATGGCCGCCGCTCATCTGGATGAGATCGGTCTGATCGTGACTCAAATTGAGGAAGGGTTCCTCCACATAGCGCCAATTGGCGGTACCGACCGCCGGGTCTTGCTGGGACTAGAAGTCCTGGTCCACGGGCGCGAGGATATCCCTGGCCTCATCGGCACACGCCCCCCGCACGTACTCTCGGCAGAAGAACGTCAGAAAACCGTGCCCTGGGAAAAGATCTTCGTTGATGTGGGTTTACCGGCCGAGAAAGTCGGCCAGCTAATCCGTGTGGGTGATCCCATCTCCACCCGCCAACCGCTGCTCACCCTGGAGAACAGACGAGTCGCCGGCAAGGCGTTGGATAATCGCGCTTCGGTAGTGGCCCTTACCTTGGCCCTGGAAGAACTCGCACAACGCGAGCACGCCTGGGATTTCTACGCCGTCGCCACCGTCCAAGAAGAGGTCGGCTTGAAAGGAGCGATCACCAGCGCCTACGGCATCAACCCGCAATTAGCCGTCGCTCTGGATGTAACTTTCGGCAAACAAGAAGATGATAGCAAAATCGGTGTCTTCGAACTCGACAAAGGGCCAACCATCGGACTAGGCCCCAACTTCCACCCACAGCTCCTCCAACGCATGGAAGCTACTGCTAAGGAATTAGAGATTCCCTATCACCTAGATCCCACACCAGGGGCCAGCGGCACCGACGCCTGGGGCATACAGGTAGCCCGCGAGGGCATTCCCACCAGCCTACTTTCCATCCCGGTGCGCTATATGCACCAGCCCGTAGAGACCTTAGCCCGGCGCGACGTGGAGCGCACCGGACGCCTATTGGCAGCCTTTGTGGCGGGGCTAGAGAGCAGCTACCGCCCCGGTTGGAAAGACGAAGTGGATGAAACAGCCGAAAGGAGCGACCAATGAAACACGAGAGACTAGTCGACATACTGCAATCGCTATCCAACGTGATGAGCACCTCCGGCGACGAGAGCGAGATGCGTCGCGCCTTACGCCCATTGCTAGCCGGGCATGTGGACGAGATGCGTGTGGATAGCCTGGGCAATCTGATCACCCTCAAGAAGGGCACCGGAGAGAGCCAACTCCGCGTTTTAGTTACCGCCCATATTGATGAGGTGGGCATGATGGTCGTGGCCCATACCGAGAACGGCGCGCTCAAAGTGCAGACCGTGGGCGGCATTGATGATCGCCTCCTGCCCGGGTTGAACGTATACGTGGGCAAAGAGCAGTTGCCCGGCGTCATCGGAATAAAGGCTATCCACCATAGCTCCTCAAAGGAACGGCTCAAGGCCATCCCCCTAAAAGAACTAAGTGTAGATATCGGCGCCGAGAACCAAAAAGAAGCTCAACGTCTGGCCCCGGTAGGCACACGCGTGACCTTCTCCACCCAAGCGCACCCGCTCGGCGAGCTGATCGCCGGGAAAGCCTTTGATGATCGCGCCGGCTGTACCGCCCTGGTAGCACTGCTCCACGAGGAGCCATTCCCTTTCGACCTGTACGGTGTCTTCACCGTGCAGGAAGAAGTAGGCTTGCGCGGGGCGCGCGTCGCTGGCTATGCGTTAGCGCCAGATGTCGCCTTCGTCTTGGAAGGGACCATCGCCGATGATCTCCCCAAGAAAGAGGACGTCAGTCCCACATCCAAAATCGGACAGGGGCCGGTGCTTACCATCATGGATCGCTCTTACATCTCCGCGCCCCGGCTGCTGCGTTACACTGTCCAACTAGCCGAGAAGTTAGGGCTTCCCTATCAATTCAAACAGCCTGGCATCGGAGGGACTGACGCCGGAGCGATTCACCTGACCCGGGGCGGCGTTCCTTCGCTCACGCTGGCCGTCCCCTGTCGTTACATTCACGGCCCTATCTCGCTGCTGAAGCCAGCGGATCTAGAAGCCACCATAGCCTTAACATCAGCCGCACTCCGCCATTTAACCGCAGAGCTGCTGGCAAATAATTAACCTGCACAAAGCAGCACAACGTGAACCTAGGATTACTTACGCAACTAACCCAAGCCTTTGGCCCTTCTGGTTACGAAGACAGAATCAGCGCCCTTATCCAAGAGCACGTCGCCCCGTGGGCCGACGAGTTACGCACCGATCCCCTCGGCAACTTGATAGCCTACCATCGTGGCAACGGCAAGGGTCAGAAAATCATTGTAGCCGCACACATGGATGAGATCGGCGTGATGGTAAGCCATCTGGATAAAGAGGGCTATCTCCGCTTCACGAACATAGGGGGCGTCTACCCACTGCATTGCATCGGCAGCCGAGTACGTTTCGCTAACGGCGCCCACGGCGTCATTTACCTGGAACACCGCGAGGATACTTCCCAGTCCCCCAAATTGACGCAACTCTACATTGACGTGGGCGCCACCAGCAAAGATGACGTTCCAGTCAACGTAGGCGATCCGGCGGTCTTCGTCCGCCTGCTGGTCCAGCAAGGAGACCGGCTCATCAGCAAGGCTATGGATGATCGCATCGGTTGTTATATTCTGATTGAGCTCCTCCAGCAAGTACAAGACTCCCCTCACGACCTCTACTTCCTCTTCAGCACCCAAGAGGAGGTAGGATTGCGAGGCGCGCGGACTGCAGCTTTCAGTATCAATCCAGATATGGCCATCGCCGTGGATGTGACGATCACCGGCGACACGCCGAAAGCCCTCCCCATGGCCGTCTCAATAGGTGACGGGCCGGCGATCAAGGTGCAAGATACCGGTATGATCGCCCATCCCAAGGTGCGTCAACTACTGGTGGATGCGGCGCGAAAAGCGAAGGTGCCCTACCAGCTGGAGGTTTTACGCGGTGGCACCACGGATGCGGCCGCCATGCAACTAACCCGCGCGGGCATCCCCAGTGGCGCCCTCAGCATACCGTGTCGCTATATTCATAGCCCCTCGGAGATGGTGTCTAGCGC
>JAIOSN010000308.1 GCA_021107605.1 Anaerolineae bacterium
GCGCTAGAAAAAGCGCGCGTTCACTCTCTCTCACTGGGTTACACAGCACCCATCTTTTGTAACTGCACAGGTGCTTAAAAACCAGGTTTGGGGATGACGTAATCCTTTGACCCAAACTAATATAGTATCTTCTCAATAAGTAGAGGGAACCATGGCGTTTCTGTTATGCTCACCACGAAGACATAGAGAACACTGAGAAAAAAATAAAAAACTCGGTGCCCTCCGTGTCTCTGTGGTGAAAACTGCCCCAAAATATTGAGATGTTACCTAATATAAACCCCCAGTGGAGCACTATCCCCAATAGTTTCCGAAAAACCTGGTTTTTTCAGTAGAGTCATAAAGGAGGTGATGTTTATTGGATAAAGTAAGTTAGCTTAGACGTTTTGGCGCTATTGATTGTAAAACTAATATCTTGGAGGAGAAATATGTGGAGTAAGAAATGGTTAGCCCTGGCTGCCCTAATTGTGGTAGCGAGTATGTTGATCTCAGCCTGTGAGCCTGAAATCGTAACGGTTGAGACAATTATTGAGAAAGAGGTTACGGTTGAAGTTGAGGTTGAGAAGGTAGTTACCGCTACCCCCGAAGCCACAGAAGAAGCAGCAGCAGCCGGTGGTGAGGTGGATGTGTACCGCATCGGTATCTACGAAGATCCGAAAACCCTCAACTACTGGAACTACTTAGGTCCTGGCAGCTCCGTCTGGACCGCTTACGTGATTGATGGTTATGCGGCCAGCCTCTTTGGTCTTTCCGATCAGCGATTCGATTTCATACCGTCCCTGGCGAAAGAGCTGGTTCAACCGGTAAAAGAGGGCGACGACACTTGGGTTTACACCGTCCCGATGGTGGAAAACGCTACTTGGAGCGATGGCGAGGCCATTGATGCCTATGACGTGGTTTTCACCCACAATGCTTGCAAAGACCTGAAGTTAACCCAGAACTGGCCCTCCAACTGCCGCCCGAACGGGGTAGAAGGCATTGAAGCCGAAGTAATTGATGACTACACGGTCCAATACACCTTCCCGGTTGAGCCTAGTTTGGCGACTTGGAACGCGGGTATTGCGCTGGCCACGATTCTGCCTGAGCACTTCTGGAAGGAACAGGTAGAAGCGGCTTACGCTTTTGTCGATGGCGTTGAGCCGCCAGATGCCGAGCGTCCTGAGGATTGCGAAGCCGAAGATCTTGATGACGATGGAAAAGCCGCTTGTGAAGTTTGGGGCGTCTATGACGAAGCGTTCGAGAACGCTCGTAAGACACTCTACGAGGCAGATCCGACCGGTTCCCCCGCTTATGGCGGCTTCACCACGGATAAATTTGAGCCAGGTGCTTTCGTGCAGCGCACGAGCAATGACAACTACTTCTTCAAAGGTGCTACGATCAGTGAGTACGATGACGGCACCTGGATGGTGGAGTTCCCCGCAGGCGAAACTATGCAACTCTTTGGCGATGCGAGTGGCGAAAAGACATTGGAATACGTCTCTGGCCCCCACGCTCCCAACGTCCTCCTCTCGATCTACGGATCACAGGATGCGGCCTTCTTGGCGATGCAGAACGGTGAGGTGGATTACGTGATTACGCCCACCGGCGTTTCCCGTGGTTTGCGCGAAAAAGCGCAGACCAGCGGTGATATCAAGACCTACACCAACGCCGACTACGGCATGTACTACGTGGCCTTCAACATGCGCAAAGCCCCCATGGACGACTTCGCTTTCCGTCAGGCGATTGATATCATCGTGGACAAAGAATTCGTCGTGAACAAGGTGCTGCAGGGCACCGTCTTCCCCATGTACTCAACCATGCCCCCCGGCAATGGCTACTGGCACAACCCCGACGTCCCCACCCCCTACAAAGACCTCACCCGTGAGGAACGTGTAGCTGAGGCCGTCAAAGTCCTCAAAGAGGCCGGTTGGAACTGGACGCAGGAACCTGAGTGGAGCGAGGATCAGCAGGATGTTATCCCCGGTGAAGGGCTGACCATGCCAAACGGCGCACCGATGCCTGAAATCACCATCCTGGGGCCTGGGCCGGCTTACGACCCCCTCCGCGCGACCTTTAACCAGTGGATTTCTGAGTGGGCGCGGGAGATGGGGATGCCGATCAAATCTGAGTTGACCGGCTTCAACAACATGCTGGACCCGGTTTTCGTCAGCGCTGACTTTGATATGTACATCTTGGGCTGGAGCCTCGGCAACGTGGCCTTCCCCGACTACTACGAATCCTTCTGGCACAGCCGCAACGACACCGCCACCACCGGCAACTTCAACACCCCCGGCTTCCAGAATGACGAGTATGACGCGCTGATCGACGAGTTCATGAGCACCACGGACTTGGACGTAGCACGCGAGAAGATTTTTGCCGCGCAGGTAATGCTGGCAGAACAGCGTCCCTACATCAACCTTTTCTACAAACAGGTCTACGACTTGGCGCGCAACAACGTACAGTTCCCCTATACCGATGTCTTGGGTGGTATAGCGAAAGCGAACGCGATGCAGACTGATACTATGCCTTTAGCCCAGTAACAGCACGCAAACTATGTTTCAACGGGAGCGGGTGGTTCGTTCGCCCGCTCCTGGTTATACTCGATAGTGGTTGTGAACTTCCTCAAAACCCCGATTAGAAATTACACGTCAACAAGTGGGGTTTACTGCACCGCAGCACAATACTAAGAGGAGTAGCCATGTGGTGTTCCACACCACGATGATGAAAATTAGTCAGCAGATTGGGCGGATTTAGCAGATTTTCTGATTTGCTATTTGCCGATTTGCCATTTGCCATTTGTTATTTTCAGAGGAGTAACTAATATGTGGAAATTCTTAGGCAAACGCTTGATACAGATGCTTTTTACACTGCTTCTGTTTCAGGCGGTTACTTACTTTTTGATTGACGCGCAGCCTGGCGATATTGCCGACTTGCTGGCCCATGATCCCAGTATCCCTCCGGGAGAACGTGACCGTTTGCGCGCCGAGTTGGGATTGGATCGCCCCCCGGTGGAACGATTTGTGAAGTACATTGGGAACTTTTACACGGGTAACCTGGGCGTCTCGTTTAACGAATATCCTCGGCAAGTGACAGATATCATCAAAGAACGTCTGCCACGCACCCTGGTCTTATTCTTCACCGCGTCCATGGTCTCTTTCTGGGCGGGCTTTATGAGTGGCAAAATATTGGCCTGGCGCCGGGGTAGCTTTGTGGAGTATGCCTCGACTATTGTGGGGGTGACACTCTATACTGTCTTCACTCCCTGGTTCGCCTTGATGATGATCTGGCTTTTTTCTGTTAAATTAGGCTGGTTACCTGCCGGCAAATTCCTAAGCCCAGAAGTTTGGATCACCGCTCCCATCTCTGCCAACGCGGTCTTCGGGCGCTTGATAGCCACGGGATTTATCGGGTTAACGGTAACGTTGGCCGGTTTTATCATCTCCAATAAAGTGGCCCGCAAAAGTCGCGTGCCGCTGCGCGTAGCCAGTATCATCTTGCCCCTGGGCGGGGCGTTACTCTATTGGTCCTTGAATGGTTTGGGCGTCTGGGGTGGAGATATGTTAAGCCATCTAGTACTCCCCGTGTTGACGGTGACTTTGATCGCGTATGGCGGCAGTATGTTGCTGACCCGTACCAGTATGCTCGAGACGCTGCGTGAGGATTACATCCTGACAGCGCGGGCTAAGGGGTTGCCCGACAAAGTGGTGCGCGATAGACATGCAGCGCGCAATGCGCTACTCCCGGTCTGGACCGGGTTGGTCTTCAGCATTGGCCGCTCTATCAGTGGCGGCATCATCACCGAGACGATCTTCTCCTGGCCGGGACTGGGTCTAACGCTCTTAAATGCTTCCCTGGTAGCCGATATACCGGTGGCTATGGGCACGTTGACCGTGATCGCGATCCTGACACTAGTGAGTCACTTGATTGCTGACATCGGCTACGCATTCTTGGATCCCCGCATTCGTTATTAAAGGAGTAGACTATGACAATGCAAACTAACGGCATTACTGTTTCAACTGCTACCCATATCCCGCTCTGGCGGATACGTCTTAAGCTCGCCTGGCGTTCCCTTGAAAGCAATTGGGCCACCTTCGCTGAAAGCCCCATTGGTCTAATTGGGCTAGGCGTGATTATCTTCTTTGGATTATTTGCGCTGGCCCATCCTATCTTGATGCATACAGTCTGGGATTCCGCCACCTACGATCCGCAGATGGGTTATGATATGGAGCTCGCCTTCCATCCCGCCGACCCTTCAGCACGGCACTTGCTGGGCACCGATCCGCTGGGACGTGATATCCTCAGCCAGCTAATGTATAGCACGCGCTACGAGTTCGTGTTGGGAATTCTCTCCGCGGTGGTGACGGTGGTGATCGCTACCACCATCGGCGCGGTCGCCGCATATTACGGGGGATTAGTAGATGCGCTCCTGATGCGTCTAGCCGACTTGGTGATCATGGTACCTTTCCTACCCATTTTAATTGTCCTCAGTAGCTTCACCGAAGTGGGAATGTTTGAGTTAGCCCTCTTGATTGGCCGCCTCTCAGGGGTTGGCGGCAATACCATCGTCATCAAATCTCAGGCACTCTCGGTTAAGGTTAAACCCTTCATTGAGGCCGCGCGTATTGCTGGGGGGAGCGATTTTCATATCATCTTCACCCATCTCATTCCTAACCTACTCCCGATCGCCCTGCTCTACATGATGTTTGTAGTGACCAGCGCCATCTTCTCAGAGGCAGTCCTCTCATATTTTGGCCTGACAACCATCAAGATGAGTTGGGGCATTATGATCAATACAGCGCAAACACAAGGGTACTTATTACGCTTTGACACCTGGTACTTGCTACTTCCAGCCAGTCTGGCGATTACATTACTCTGTGCGGCTTTCTATCTGGTGGGCCGGGCGTTAGATGAAGTTGTGAATCCCAGATTACGCAGCCGGTAGCTACGAAGTCCAACTGATTGAATGAGGAGCAAGGATATTATGACTAATAATGTACTTGAAGTAAAGAACCTCACCATGCACTACATGACCCGCAAAGGCCCTGTCTCTGCGATAAACAATGTAAATTTCTCTGTGGCGCGTGGTGAGTCCCTGGGATTGGTAGGAGAATCGGGTTGCGGTAAAACGTCTATTGCACTCTCGTTGCTCAACCTATTACCGGATAACGCGTTGATCAAGCAAGGGCAAATCTTGATCAACTCTAAAGACATTGTGCCGCTTAACTACGCCGAGATCTGTAAATTCCGCTGGAAGCAGATATCCATGATCTTCCAGGCGGCGATGAATGCGCTCAACCCCGTCTATACGGTTGAGGATCAGATCCTAGAAGCGATGCAAGAACATCTGCCGCATCTAAGCGAGGCCGAGATGGATAAACGCGTAGATGAGCTCTTCGAGCTGGCCGGCTTGGACCCAGAATTTAAGGACCAGTATCCGCACCAATACAGTGGGGGGATGCGCCAACGTGCAGTGATTGCGATGGCGCTCTCTTGCGAGCCGGATATTATCGTCGCCGATGAGCCAACTACCGCCCTGGATGTGATTGTACAAGATGCGCTCCTGAAACGCATCCGCAAGATTCAAGAAAAACTCAATATGGCGATGATCTACATCTCTCACAATGTGGCGGTCATTGCAGAGGTAAGTGATCGGGTGGGGGTTATGTACGCAGGCAATTTGGTAGAGATGGCTTCGACTGAGGCTATCTTCCATCACCCCCTGCATCCTTACACGATAGGCCTGATGTCGGCTTTCCCCAGTATCGTTGGTGAGAAAACCAAATTAGTCACCTTACCAGGTGAGCCGCCGGATCTACTTGATCCCCCCACCGGTTGTCGCTATCATCCACGCTGCCCGTATGCTACCACTATTTGCAGCCAAGAGGACCCAGAATACAGAGAGCATGGTGTTGCGCATTTCGTTGCTTGCTGGCACCCGGGAGGAGAGGCATAATGGGACATCCAGATATTCTAGTCAACATCCAAAACCTTTCGAAGTTGTTCCCGGTAGGAGGCGGCATTTTCAGGCGCAGTGATGTTTTCGTACATGCCGTCAGTGGCTTTAATTTGCAGATCAAACGGGGGGAGAGTGTTGGGCTGGTAGGCGAATCCGGTTGTGGGAAATCCACCACCGGTAAGCTCTTGACCCGCTTGCTTAATCCCACGGAAGGCAAAATCGAGATAGCCAGCAAGCAAGGCGTGATCGATATCGCCTCATTGCGGGGGAAGAAGCTCAAGACCTTCCGCCGCAACGTGCAGATGATCTTCCAGGACCCCTATGAATCCATGAACCCCCGTTTGACCATTTACGACACGGTAGCGGAGCCGCTGAACGTGCAGGGAATCGGGACGATAACCGAGCGAGAAGAACGGATCACTGAGCTATTAGAGAAAGTAGGACTGACGCCCGCCGCAAGTTTCCTCTTCAGATATACACACAGGATCTCAGGAGGGTAACGGCAGCGCATAGCAATTGAGCGTGAGCAGAATAACACGCCACACTTCGTGGTAGCAGATGAGC
>JAIOSN010000107.1 GCA_021107605.1 Anaerolineae bacterium
TCCAAGCACGTTCCTCCGCCAACGTAACCTGGTATTGCTCATAACGCGCCTTGATCTCTTTTTCCGCCGCGAGACGTGCGCGATAGTCATCACGGCGCTGCCGGTGCGTCTCTTGTTGACGAGACAACTCCGCTAACCGTTCCTCTTCCTGCGTGAGACGCCCCGCCAACTCCGCAATCTGGCGTTGGATGCCCTTCGCCTGCTCGCGGATGCGGTAAATCTCGTTGACCTGCTCCTCTATCTCCTCAAGTTGCTGGCCTGCGACGGCGGCCTCATGCTCCGCGACCGCCAACTCATCCGCGTACTCCTCACGCCGCGCCAATTCAGCGTCGATCTCTGCCAGCCGGCGTTGCACGCTCTCCTGCTCCACCTCCGTCTTGGACAACCGCTCCTTGACGCGGCCGCGATACTCCTCCCAACGCTCCAGCCCCAAGATGACCCCTAGCACACGCTTGCGTTGCGCCGGCGTCTGCACGGTGAACTCGTCAGCGTTCCCCTGGCGCAGGTAAGCGGAGTTGATGAAGGTCTCATAATCCAAACCCAGCTGCTCTTCGATGCGGGCTTGCGTCTCGCGAATAGTGTTACCGTTGATTGACACCCAACTCCCGTTTTCACCCTGGCTCTGGAAATCCAAGATCGAGGTAGTGGTGGAGCCTCGACCACGCAACTCACGCCGCCGCAAGATACGGAAGTGCCGCTCCTCACCGTTCTGATAGCTCATGCGGAAGAAATACTCCACTTCCAACGACTGCTGGCCGTGATAGATCAAATCCTCATCATGGCCGTAGGAGACGCGCGATTTCCCCCAGACCGCCCAGGTGATGGCGTCCAGCAGCGCGGATTTCCCCGCGCCGTTTTCCCCCACCAGACTGGCGAGGTGTACGCCGCGCAGATCGAAGTGAGTATCTAAATGAGAGAGGAAATTTTTGAGGTGTAGTTCTTCAGGGATCATAGGTACGAGTCCAAAGTCGGAAGTCTAAAGTCAAAGGTCGGAAGTCAAAGGTCCAAATCAGAGGTACTTACCGCTCACCGTAAATTCATATAACTCTTTTTTTGAATTTCTCTTACGCACAACTTCGATTGCGGTTGCCGAGAAGCCTGTTAATTCCATGATTTCTTTATAGAGCCGCTCAACCGGAAGCAGCACTCCGTAGAAAGTAGAGTTGCCAACCACGTAATGGACGCTGGCGCCTGTGTGTAACACTGTCACCAAACTATTGAAATGTTGCCAAATATCTTCAAAATACCGCGCCACGTAATTTGCCATTTTAGCGCCATGTTTGTTGCTACTATCCCTAATGCGATCCAGTATCTCCTGGAAATACTCCGGGTAATAGCCGCTAGCTTTACTTTGCGTCCACTCAGATAACCGACTGGTAGCTATTCCCCAGGTGCCGCCAATCGCCTGCCAATCTAATTCCCCCGCCTCACGCGCTTTATCTAAATACCCCAGCCAATACATATATGGCCGAAGTTCCCGAATATATGACATGCGGTTAGGATAGGGAGGAGAAGTAATGACTAGATCCATCTTCGCTTGAACGTGAGATGCCACATTCCTGGCATCACCCTGAATGATGCGAGGAACAGTAACCGGGTTTTCTAGCGCAGAAGCCGCCACAAATTCTATGTCTCGCAAAAAGAGGGTCTTGTATCTGCTACGCTCATCAAACAAGTGCAGCTGCCTATCATCAGCAAAAGATATCGATTGATGATTGAATGCCGCATTTGAAATTTCGATTAAGATGCGACAAAAACAGACATAGAGCAAATCCAGCACTTCATTTGAGGTGGCTTCTTGTCTGTATTCCTCAATCCCCCCTTTGACGCTCCGCAAGAATCTCAACGCCGATTCAGGCCACCATCTTTCGATATTGCTAATCGGGGGTGGTGCTACCGGCTGAAGGCTATTGTCATCAAATCTGGAGACAATCATTTTGCCCACAGCTCTTAATTCGTCAACTACATGCTCATCATAAATGGCAGTCTTTACCTTAATAAACCAAACCAAGAAAGGATTTATCTCTAGCGCCGTAGCCTCCAATCCCTGGTAAGCAGCATATAAAGGCGTAGTGCCTGTTCCGGCAAAAGGATCTAGCAGCTGTTGTTGACTGGCGGATAGATAACGTTGCACCATTTTGAGTGAGTAAGCTGGAGTCAGACGTAACCACCCATAACGCCCTCGGGTAAGATCGTGCTTAAAGGTAAGATCGGTCCGCCTTTTCATCCGTCCGAACCCAAGAGAACCTTGATGACCTCACTAACCTCTGCACTCAGCGCTTCCGAGTTACGTGTGAAGAAACCTGCCAGATCGTAGCCCACGATCTGTTCACAAAAAGCATACGTAGAGCGAAACGGGGATGTAGCCAAAGAACCTGTCAACACCGGGCATTTATTGTTCCGGTACCGGGTAGCAACGGTGTTATCTATCTGAGTCGATAGGATAATGAAAACAGACAAGTAGCCACGAGCATACGCACTAGTAATATTACTGAGATCCGCGTTTTGTCGCTTTGAATCCCTGCTCTTATACCCCTGGCGTACTTCAAAAACGACTCCGTCCAGAGCTTGTGCAATTTTTGGAGCCACCTCTAATTCTGAAGAAAGGTCTTGCACCCAACCTTTGATTCGCGCTCTCTGCTCCAACGCGGAAATATGTTTGTATGTAACTCGTCCATCCAACGCTAGAGTCCGCGTCCGGCCACTAGCGGTAGTGAGCTTGTATGACCATTGCACCTCTTCAGCAGATAGTTCCAATTCATCTCGTAGAACCTGGCGAAATACCTCCTCACATCCTAACCCAATCTGTCGATAGAGAGAAGTAATACCACCAGCCGCCTTGTGAGCAGCATAAATGACCGGTTTATCTAAACCGAACCAGCTGTAGAAAGGGTCTTGTCCATACATCGCCTCGAAATCTTCAAGAGCAACTGCTTTTCCCGTCCCAAATTTTGGGCGATATTGCCTACATCTATCCAAGCGGGCAAGAATAATATCCAAATATCTACGGTCTCGCGTCACCATAACAGTTAGCTCCTCTGGAAAACCATTAGTTCAAGAAACAAGAGTTCTTACTCAGGCGTGCTAGACCTCCGAGGTCTGGATACA
>JAIOSN010000087.1 GCA_021107605.1 Anaerolineae bacterium
CTGGCGGAACAAGCCGCTGGGGGAACCTGGTCAGAGCTCTTCAACCGCGACGCCTGGCAAAATCGCTCTCAGGTGGTAGCGGTGTTGCTCTGGTGGGCTTTGTTGAGCTGGTTAGGGTGGGTGGCTTTCCCCTGGCTTACCTTGATCTTCCCTGCATTTCGACTGCACGGCTATGGATTGGCCCGCATTGTCGGGTTGCTCTGCTGGGCCTACGCGGCTTGGATATTAGCCTCTTTGCATCTCTTGCCCGCCACCCGCGCCACGCTCTGGGGCTTACTGGCCCTTTTCTCATTGGCGACAGCATGGCTGGTGCGTTCCCGGTGGACTGAGTTCACGGATTTCATCACCGCTCACTGGCGGGAGTTACTGCGAATTGAACTCCTCTTCGCCGCGCTCTATCTGGGCTGGGTCCTCGTGCGCTATCTAAACCCCGATCTCTACCATCCTGTAGCCGGCGGGGAGAAACCGATGGATTTTGCCTACCTTAACGCGGTCATCAAATCCACCTGGTTCCCGCCTTATGATCCGTGGTTCTCTGGCGGCAAGATGAATTATTATTATTTTGGCTTCGTCTTGAGCGGTTCGTTGAGTGAGGCTTTGGGCATTATTCCCAGCGTGGCTTATAATTTGGCCATCCCCTCACTCTTCGCCATGACTGGAGTAGGAGGCTACACGCTAGCCATGAATCTCTCTCGCGGGAACTCCCGGCGCGCTCACCGAGCGGGGATCTGGGGGTTGCTCTTCATGGTCGTGCTGGGAAACTTATGTGAATTGCAATTGATCCTCAAAGGATTTGCGGATGTTTGAGCAGTCGCCTTTAATTCACTGATCCCAGGCTATCGTCAACTGCTATCTGTGCTGGCGGGATTCTGGAAGGTCATGGTGACGAACGTGGAGCTCGCTTTTCGCCCGGAGTGGTGGTATTGGAACGCCAGCCGGGTGATAGAGTTACAACCGGGCGAGTTTGTGGCGCCAATCAATGAATTTCCGGCTTTCACTTTTCTCTACGCCGATCTACACGCGCACGCGATGGCGCTCCCGCTAACCCAAATAGCCTTAGCGCTGGCGTTACAATGGGCAATTTTGCCGATCCAGCGATTCTCTGCTGGCGGCTGGCTAACGAAATTACGCTCCTGGTTGCCGCATCCGCTAGGGGCTTTTTTCTTGGCGGCACTTACCGCCGGTGCTCTACGGGCTACTAACACCTGGGATTATCCCACCTATTTAGGCTTGATGAGTGTGGGGTATCTCTGGCCGCTCTTGCGTGCTCTGCCGGCTGGCGAGGTCGCCGAGGTCGCTACGGAAGCAACAGAGGCCTGGTGGCGGCGCGTGCCGTGGCAACGGTTACTCTTGCCGGTGGCGCTTTTCTTGACGGCTGAGGTACTTTTCCGGCCTTACGTGGCTAACTACGCCGCTGCCTATACCAAAATCGAGGTATGGAGAGGTTCCCGAACTCCGCTGGGAGCTTACCTGATCATGCACGGACATTTCCTGCTACCATTGGCCGTGCTCGCCGTGGCCGAGTGTAGCCGGCTGTTCCGCCGTGTCCAGAATGAAGGACGCGAAGATTACAACATGGTGTTGGGCACGATCATCATCGGGGCGCTTCTTCTAATCGCCATGTTGACATATCTGGGCGTTTTCATCGCCTGGGTGGCGGTGTCGCTGGGAACTTTGGCCGCGGTATTGTTTTTGAGCAGCGACGATAACAGGTTAGCAACTCTCTGGTTTTGGATGGGCAGCGCGTTGGCCCTGACCATCTTCGTAGAAATCGCCGTGCTCAAAGGTGATATTGGGCGGATGAACACCGTCTTCAAGTTTTATTTGCAGGTCTGGATGTTATTGGCTCTGGGTGGTGCGGTGGCGGTGGAAGAGATTTTCGAGCTGCTCCTCTGGGGGAATGGCAACCAATTGAAAATAACACGAAATCCTTTTTGGCGCGGGTTGATGAGAAAGCCTCTCTGGGGAGAAGCTGTGGTCAGTTTAGTGGGGGCCGTGCTCTTGGCAACCGCGCTCTATCCCTTGCTGGCCATACCGGCCAAAATCCACGATCGTTGGACGAAAGCGGCCCCGCACACTTTGGATGGAGCGGCTTTCATCCCCTACGCGACGCAGTACGAGAACGGCGGTTCCACCTCGCTGGCTCCCGACGCGAGGGTGATCCGCTGGCTACAGGATAACGTGGCAGGATCGCCAGTGATCATCGAGGGACAAGCGACGCGCGAGTATCTGTGGGGAAATCGAGTCAGCATCTACACCGGCTTGCCGGGGGTAGCGGCCTGGCGTTGGCATCAGGTCCAACAACGGCTGGTCATGCCCGGCAGCACCGTAGAAAATCGGCAGCAGGATATCCGCGATTTCTACAACACGCCCAATCCCGATTATGCCAGGCTCATTTTGGAGAAGTATGATGTGCGTTACGTGATTCTCACGCCTTACGAGCGGCTCTACATGCCGCCAGACACGACACCGGAGGATGCGAAACCTACGCCTTCCGAGGCCAAGTTCGCTGCTCTGGTAGCAAATGGATATCTGGAAGTGGTCTACGACAAAGAACAAGCGCGCATTTATCGGGTGATGAGTTACTAAAAACAGTTAAAAGTTGCAGGTTGAAAGTTACAAGTTGCAAGTTGCACCGTAGCCGAGGTTTCCATATAGGACACTGATAAAATCAAAAAAATCAGCTTTTATCTGCGTCCTAAAAGATAGCTGACCCCGTTCTACCTAGGGATGCCTGAGTAGTAACAAAATCTGCGTCCTATATTGAGAAATTTCACCACTAAGGCACAAAGATTTTGAAAACTACCTTAAGGTCAGACCTCAGAGGTCTACAAATCCGCTGCTGGGTGGCGCAATCGCGGTCTGGGGAGGTACTTTGACCAGCAAAACCTGTATCCAGACCTCGGAGGTCTATCACGCCTGAGTAGTAAACTAAATTTTTTCTTAGCGTATTGGCGTCTTTGCGGCGCTAACTCTTTTTTTTGACCAAGAGAGCACCGCGTAGAGAGTAAGATTATTCTCCCGGCCATCTGCGCGGAACATCTCCGTGATGGTTAGATCAGCACCCGCCGCCAGACGTTTCGTCTCCGCCTCACCCACCAGATGGACGTAGCGCAAGCCACGCCCCCCGCGTTGCCAATCGAGCAGATAATCCCCGTTTTCTACCTCCGTCTCGGATAGCCCCACCTCGCTCCACGCTTGGATGCGGCGGTGCAGCCGTTTAGCAGCTAAGAATTGCCAGTTCGCCAGCACAATACGTCCACCGGGGGCCAGCAGAGTGGTAGCCTGACGGAGGATGCGTGTCCTCGCGGTGTAGCCAGGAATGTGCTGGAAGACCGCGCGGATGGTGATCCAATCATATTGGCCGCCTACGTCCGCAGGCCAGCTCTCACTTGATAGATCAGCCACGACGAAGCGCATATCGCGCTCTTGGCCGCTGGCTTTCACTTGTGCCAGCATCTTCGTAGAAAAATCCACTCCTGTGTAGGAACAGCCCGCCGGTAACAGGAAAGCCACGCGACCGTGCCCACAACCTAAAGCCAATACCCGGCTGCCCGGCTTGACCTGCGCCAGTAAACGTTCAAAGCCCGGTTCGGTGCGTCCGCGCGAGCTCGCAAATTCACCGGCGAAAGTATCGTAAAATTTCTGATTTAAGTCGCGTAAAAAATCCCTGATCTGCTTATCCATGCGGGTAAGTATAAGTTACAAGTTGCAGGTTGCAAGTTGCAGGTTGCAAGTTGCAGGTTGCAAGTTGTAAGGCCAGAGACTAAACAAAAAGGAATAGGTTTTTTAGGGTTTCGTCGCACCAACCTTGCAAAGTCCCAGAGGCCCGAAGAGTGAAGAAGAGAAAGTGGGGGGATTTTTTTCAGCGGAGTCAGCTTGTATCTTTTAACTTTCAACTTGTAACTTTTTTAACTTCCAACTTTCGACTTTTGACTTTCGACTTTTAACTTATAATAAACGCCATGACGAAAGGCGGCATACCCCAACCAATAGATTTAAGCGATAGAGTAGGGCGCGAGCGTGTCTTGAATATCCTACGAGTGCTGAAGGATTGGCCCTTGGAGAAGCGTGATATTTCCCCGTTGTTGCGCAAATACCATAGCAAAACTGGCACTTATGCCAAATCGCAGCTCCTGGGCGCCTATCGCCAATTAGTTGAAGAAAGCGTCATCGAGACTAGCAAAAAGATCGAGTATCAGTTGCGAGGGCGTCCAGTGCGTACCATCTCTGGGGTGGCGCCAGTCGCGGTGTTGACAGAGTCATATCCTTGCCCTGGTGAATGTATTTTCTGCCCCAGTCAGAAAAATGCTCCCAAGAGTTATCTGGATGGTGAACCGGGAGTGTTGCGCGCCATCCAACATGACTATGATCCTTACGAACAGACCGCCAGCCGCATCCAGTCGCTACAAGCTACCGGGCACTCCGTGGATAAAATAGAGCTGCTAGTACTAGGGGGCACTTGGTCGAGTTACCCGGAGGAGTATCAGGAGCATTTTCTACTCCGGTGTTTTGATGCCATGAACAAAGAACTATCCTCCACGCTAGCGGAGGCCTTGCGCCGGAACAGAAC
>JAIOSN010000055.1 GCA_021107605.1 Anaerolineae bacterium
ACGCGCTGTTGTTGAGGATGAGGTGGCTGCGGTGTTTGCTTCCAGAAAACGCTCCAACAAATCCTGTAACAGATGTTCTGGTGATCTCCCCTCCTGATCTACCCATTTCTCTAGACGCCGATACGTCGCGGTGGGAAGAGTAACACTAACTGTATACATAATTCACCTCCTCTTAGCCACATTGTACCTCAAGAGTACCCTGAACACCAACTGCTCGCTCCCAGCCTGACGAATACCCTTGCCAGACGGCTCTGGGCCGTGGGAATTCGCGGCTACCCTTGCGCAGTTCGCCTACGCGGACTAGTGTCATTCCGAGCCAGAGCGCCGCGCAACGCGCGGAGCACGCCCGCGAGGAATCTCCCAATGCCGTTTCAAAACCTCCGGCAGAGGTGGTAGCTTCCTCGTTTCGCTACGGGCATATAGCGCCTTGCGCTCGCTCGGAATGACACACTAGCTCGGGTTGGTCTCCTGACCGGGTCACTTCTCTTTCACTGCTCCAAGTCCCCGTATGTTCTGGTTTTGTCATGTGCTCGGCGGGGCGTCGGCGCTTTCGGGCGGATACTGCGCCTGTTTTTCGCGCTGGTGGATATATTGCAACAGGATCAGTCCCCCGGCCAACGCGGTGACGATAAACAGCACGATCAAGAATTTCATGATGAAGGCGAGCGGTGCAAGATCGGACCAGCGTCGCAGACCGAGCATAGCCAGCAGTATCGCGCTCGCCAGTCCGTTGAGCAACCAGGCGCTACGCCGCAACTCGTGCCGCTCGCTAAAAGTCACAGTTCGCAGTCTGGTGTATGCCCGGATGGGCAGTTGTTTGGATGCTACTAAGCCTCGATCTGCCCAGCGGTTCAGCGCGGCCAATATAGGCAGGGCGTTGACCGGATATTGCCAGAGGAGAACGCAGAGGACAAAACCCAAGCATGTCACTACGAGGCCGAAAGGAACATCCCAGGGACGGTAGCGGAACGTGAAGCGGTTCTCCCCGGCGGGTGCGTGGACCGTGAGCCAGTCGCTATCCCTGGCGATGTGTGTCCGCATGCCATTCTGCCAAGCGTACCAGCCGGTCCAATTGTTCTCTTGCACTGTCAAAACGCCGGCAGCGTTGGTGTCGCAGATAACGTCAATGTGTCCGCCCATCGCTGTGGCGTGACAAGCCGTCGCGCCGGTCATCGTTTTGACGGCGGCGTAGACATGCGCAGGATTTTTCATCACTTCAATCTTATCGGTTACATTTTCAATGTTATAGGCCCAGCTGTATCCCGATTCTCGCACCATTTCACGATGCGGTAGGGGATAATTCCGCCCCTGCCAACGCCACGGCCCCACGATATGGGTGAGTTTCAGACCGGCTTCCAGGGCCGGCGGCGTCCAAAAATGCTCGCCGAAAGGCGGAGCAACCCACTGCGCCGACTCGGTATGTAACGTATACAGCGACGCATAGATATCTGGTGGTGTTTCTGTGGTGTATAACCAGGTCTGGCTGAAATCGTAAGCCTGATGCACGGCCGGCAACAGCAGCAGAGATGCAAGCACAGTCCAGATTGTGATGGGCCGGCGCAATCGCGAGAGCCGGAAATTGAGAGGATGCCACGCTTTTAGCCGGCGGAGAGTCAGTTCAAGCCCCCACGCGGCAAGGGCCAGCACAAGGGGAACCGCCAACCCGCTGCTTACGGTGATATGCCGGATACCATTGATGTATTCGGGGAAAAACATCGCCAACGGTTTCAACATGACCGCGCTGGCACAGAGATAGACGAGCACGATGGCGAGCAGCAACGTGTGCAGCTGCCGGCGTTGAGCGCGGGGGGTAAGGCGCAAGGGGAGCAACGCCAGCAGCACTGGAATCCAGCCAATGTAGGTCACGTAAAGATAAGGATAGGACCAGCGTCCCAGGGTTTGACTGTTATAGTAGAAGCCAAGGTCGCGGATCACGAGATTGAGGGGGAGATATTCCAGGGGTTGGACGCTGGCGAAGACCGGATCAAGGTCTTTGCTGAAATTTGCGAGAAAGTGGAGCAAGGGTACCCAGAAAACGCCGCTCAGTAAAAGCGCCAGACCCCAGGCGCAGACGAGGCCCTTCACCAATCTCCGGCGTGGTCTTTGTGGATCGCGTGCGTAGACAAAAAAGGCCGGGAAGACGCCCAAGCATAGCGCCAGCTGTACATAAACCTGCCCGGAGAGCAATGCTCCCGCCAGAGTCACGCCCAACAGGATAGCGGAGCGGCGGCGGCCGGTTTTGACCCAATCCAGGGCCGGGGGGATGACCAGGCTACACGCTGCTGTTGAGAGCACCAATCCGACGACGCCGTGCTCCATCCTGCCAGCCAGATGCCCCCCGACGATGGCCATCGCGGCGGACCACAGGCGAGCCAGACGGCCCAGTCCCATGACCCGGGCCAGCTACCACTGTGCCCAACCTGCCATTGCCAGACTGATGAGTAACACGACCTTGGCGCCATTGATGCCGCCCCAGAGCACCGTGGCAAGTGCGACCAGAGGGTGTAGCACCGCGCCTTGAAGTTCGGCGAAAGCGGGCGCGCCGCCGTTGGTAAATCCATTCCACAACATGCAATCCCCGCAGCGCGGGAGCAGTGTCCAGATGTAATGGGTGCGGATGACCATGCCTAGCTCTCGCCCCGAAGGCCAAACGTGGGGAGCGAAATCGAGATAGGCCCGGCCTACCCAGAGCGCCCAGAGGCCAATGCCCAGCAGCTCGCCCAGGGCTATCCAGGTGGCAGTATGCTTGCGGGCTTTCATGCGGGGACTTTCGCTGTGATCGGAACGGGCGTTGGCTTCGCTTGGTTCATCAGTGTCAAATGTAAGGGCATGCTAGATAACCTCCATGGTGGATTGGTTGTTTTGTCTGATGTGGGGTGTGATGAAGTGTAACTGTCGTTTTACGTCAGTAATAAGAATTGTCAATAGCGGTGCCTGGCGACTACCCTTGCCAGACGGCTCTGGGCCGTGGGAATTCGCGGCTACCGTTGCGAAGTCCACCGGCGTGGACTAGTGTCATTCCGAGCCAGAGCGACGTGCGCAGCATGTAGCCGCGAAATCCTTTTCGCGCTAGAGCGAGGTATGGAAACCTCGGCTACGGCCTGGCGCGGAATGACAAACTTATCACGCGGTCGGCGAAGGGCGCAATCCACTCCACGTCATGGGTTGCCAGGAGCACGCTCAAGCCCTCGGCGGCGCAGCGACGGCGCAGCAGGCGCGCCAGGGCGCGCTTGCGGGGCAGATCCAGGCCGCGCGTTGGCTCGTCCAGGAGCAGCACTGCTGGCCGGGTGACGGCGATGGCTCCCAGCGCCACCCGCTGCCGTTGCCCTACGGAGAGGTCGCGCGGGTAGGCGTCCGCCACCGCGTCCAGCCCCAGTTGCGCCAGCAATTCCTCCACCCGGCCCTCCGCGGGTAAGCCGTGGTTCTCCAACGTGATCCGCAACTCGTCCCGCACGGTCTCGGCGAAGAGGAGCAGGTCGGGGTTCTGAGGCAGGTAGCCGATCCGCCGGCAGCGCGCGGCCACGTCCCACGAGCTGATCTCGGCGCCCTGCGACCAAATCTGCCCGGCCTGCGGCGTCACCAGCCCGACGATGGTGCGGAGCAGCGTGGTCTTGCCCGCGCCGTTCGGCCCCACCAGCGCGCAAAACTCCCCGCGTCGCAGGGTCAGGGAGAATTCGTTCAGCACCGGCCGGTCTGGGTAAGAGACTTCTAATTTGTGGATGAACAAAGTGGGTTCCAGGGCGGAACTGCTCTTTGGAAGTGGACGAACTACGGCCTCCAATGGCGGGTTGAAGAGTGCGGCGGCCTCGCCGGGCGACGCACTACGGAGCGTCCCGGACTTGGTTAGCAGAAAGATCTGGGTTGCCAGCGGGAGCAGGCGGCGCAGGC
>JAIOSN010000040.1 GCA_021107605.1 Anaerolineae bacterium
ACCAAGCTAACTTTCCTCCAGGGGACTCAGATGACCGAGCTCTCTGAGGTCACAGTTGGTAAGGTAGCGTCCGGCGCGGAGAAGGAGATCAGTCTGGCCTTGACTGTGCCCGCCGCGGGCGGTGCCTATGAGGCGCAATGGGTGGTGACGGTCAAAGATGAGCAGATTCCTCAAGCCATCGTCACACTGGCGATCAGAGCCAATAGCGGAGTTTCGGCAGAGGGAATAAGTGCTGTGTTTGTAGCCGATGTGACGGTGCCGGATAACACCCAATTTACAAACGGTGAGCAATTTGTTAAGACCTGGCGGGTCCGGAATAACGGTAGCGAACCCTGGCCGGAGAATACCAAGCTGATTTTCCTCGCTGAACATCAGATGACCGCTGTTTCTGAGGTGGAGGTGGGCGAGGTGGCTTCCGGTACAGAGAAAGATATCAGTGTGGAGCTGACGGCTCCTAATGAAAACGGCACCTTCAGAGGGCAATGGGTGCTAACTGTTGACGGCAATCAGATCCCTGGTGGGATTATGTATGTGGTTATCAATGCCGGCGAAGAGGTAGTAGTGGATCCCGATCCCAATCCTAATCCCAATCCCCAACCTATCACCGGGGGAGCATTTGAGTTAGGTGGACATATCGAGAGTACTGGTTTTCCACACTCAGATTTGATGCACTACGCCGGCATGAACTGGGCCAAAGTCCAGGTACGCTATCCAGGCAGTGCGGGTGGCGTTATCGCGGCTGCTCATGCGCGTGGCTTCAAGATTCAGGTCAGTGCGTTAGGCCCGGCGGGCATGGTGACGGATGGCGGTTTCAATGACACCATTGCTAACTGGTTGGCCGGTATCGCGGCCGCCGGGGCCGACGCCATTGAGGTCTGGAACGAACCAAACTTGCCGCGTGAATGGCAATCGGGGCACATCAGCCCGGAAGCATACACGCAACTTCTCTGCAAGAGCTACGCTGCGATCAAGGCTGCTAATCCAAGCGCCATCGTGATCAATGCCGCCCCTGCGCCGACCGGTTGGTTCGGCGGTTGTTCTCCTGCCGGTTGTGATGATTTGCCGTGGCTACAACGCATGTACAATGCCGGCGCGGCCAATTGCTTCGATTATATCGGCGCGCATCATAATTCCGGCGCGACACCGCCTTCGGCGACCAGTGGACACCCGGCCGATCCTGGCAGTACACATCACTCCTGGTTCTTCTTGCCGCAAACTCAACTCTATTTCAATACCTTTGGTGGAGCGCGGCAGCTCTTCTACACCGAGTTGGGTTACGTCTCCCCAGAAGGTTACGGTTGGATTCCCGGAACCTTTAACTGGGGTGCCGGTACGACGGTTGCCCAGCAGGCGCAGTGGTTGGCCGAGGTGGTTAGCTTGAGCAGTCAAACCGGCATGGTGCGCGCGGTGATCGTCTGGAACGTGGACTTTAGCTGTTATGGCGATTGCGGCGGGGTGCAGGATCCGCAGGCGGGCTATGCTATTATGCGTCCCAATGGCACTTGCCCGGCGTGTGATAGTCTCCATGCTCTGTTGGGTACCCGTTGATTTCCTGACTGAGCGTTAGTCTTAGCCCCACCTCGGAGTTATCCAGGTGGGGCTTTTATTTACTGTGAGGGTATATGTCTAATCTGTCAACCGCAACGCCAACCCAGCATTCCTTTCAATATAATCGCCGTGCATTCTGGTTAAACGTGACGAATGGCGCCTTCTTCACCCTCAGCTCAACGCTGATGGATCCCACGCTGGTCTTGGTCTTGTTTGTCAGTCAGTTGACCGATTCCAATTTCTTGATTGGAGCGGTCAGCACCATCGGCAGCGCCAGCTGGTTCCTCCCGCAACTCTTTATTTCCGGTTGGGTGCAGAGCAAACCGCGTCAATTGCCCGTTTATAAGATGGTGGCGCTGGTCAGAGTGCTCAGTTGGTTGCTGCTACTGGCGGCTATCTGGTTTGTGCAGGAGACGACGTTACTCTTGCTCGCCTTCTACGCCACCTATACCATCATG
The DNA here is from genome assembly GCA_021107605.1 of Anaerolineae bacterium. Taxonomy (GTDB): domain Bacteria; phylum Chloroflexota; class Anaerolineae; order B4-G1; family SLSP01; genus G713. Next base: position 2,007 of record JAIOSN010000040.1, read on the forward strand.
AATCTTATGGCTGGCTTGGCGGGAATCCCCTTCATGGAAGTGATGGCGAAGACTATCTCACCAAAACGGCGGGGACGGCTCTTCGGCCTGCGGATGCTTTGGGGTGGGGTACTCGGGTTGTTGGGAAGCCGCGTGGTCAAAGGGGCGTTGCAGAGTTCCCTGCCTTATCCGCGTAACTATGCTCTGTTGATCTGTATCGCGCTGGCGTGGGGCGGACTAGCTTTGTTGGTCTTCTCGCTAACAGATGAGCCGGACGGGCCTACCCGTGAAGCGGCCTCGCTGACCGCGCAATTTCAACGTGGCTGGTACGCTTTACGCACTAATCATGCCTATTACTATCTCTTAGTGGGGCGCTCATTTCTCTTTTTAGGATTTATCGCCATTCCCTTTTACACTGTGTTAGCCCAGCAGGTGTTAGGTGCGCCGGATGCGGTGGTTGGAGATTATTTGGCGTTGACGACCCTGACCACCTTGCTAGGTAATTATCCGTGGGGCTGGTTGCTGGATCGGAAAGGGATGCGCTGGGGATTACGGATCGCCAGCTTAAGTTGGGCTGCGATCACGCTCTTGGGATTAGCTATCTGGTGGGCGGCGCGTTCTGAGCTCTTGGCGGGATTGCCTTTCCCCGCGTATTTTGTCGCTTACCCTCTCTTTTTCTTGCGCGGGTTATTTGCTCCTGTCGGGCACGTGGCAGGGCTGAACTTGCTGCTGGAAATCGCCCCACCGGGTGACCGCTCTCTCTATCTGGGATTTAGCAATACCTTGCTGGGGGCGGTGTTGCTCTTTAGCACCCTGGGGGGTGCGCTGATGGATCTATTAGGAATCCAGGTGCTCTTTCTGGTAGCCATAGCCGTGAATCTGCTGGCATTTTACTTCTTCGGCCGGATTGATCTAGAAATCTGATTTTTCAAAAAAATCCGATTTCTAATCAGACAAGGAATCTACTATCGGGAGATCGCAGGGAGAAATATAGTATTCGTATCAATGACCAATGGCGGATTTGTTTTAGATGGGGAGATGGGGATGCTCACGATGTGGAAATTACAGATTATCACTAGGAGGTAGAAGCGATGATTGAGAAAA
>JAIOSN010000022.1 GCA_021107605.1 Anaerolineae bacterium
ACACAGATTTTCGCAGCTCAAAAACCAAAAATCAGCGTTCATAATCAGCGTCACATTTCTTGCTTTTGAAACCAGTTAACTAGACCGAGTCCGACAACTATTAACTTTAATTGAGCGCTCAACCTCGTTCATTATTCTACATTCATCAATCTTCCAAGCCCACAATCGAACAGCGCTTCGTTCTGCTCGCCGCGCGGGCCGGCGGTCGAACTTTCTTGCGAAACCACGCCCGGTACGTCTGCCGCCTGGCAGTTCCGCCACATCCAGCGAACGATTTCGGGCTTTTGCTGCGGCAGGCCGAGCACGTAGCGCAGTTCACCGCTCTCGATCATCTCGACAAAGCCATCCAGATTCACCACCGCGTCATTGCCGGTGAAGCCGCCAAAGGTGAATACTGGGCGACCGGTCTCCAGGATGTAGGAAGCCGCGCCGCGGGCGGTGTTGGCGGCCAGTAGGTAACCGTCGGGGTCGGTGTTGGCCTGTACGTAGGCTAGAATCGCCTTCCCATTCTGCCCCAGCAGCTCCTTATTGGGCGTCATAAAGGTGGTTGCTGACATGCTGTCCGCACCGGCGGTGGGCAGGGCTACATCGGGATTGATGTTGAACGTCGTCAGCACCGACCAGGCGAAGGGGATTGCGAGCAAGGCTATGCCAACCAGGGCCGCGCCGGCATAGTTCAGGGGATGAAGCGCGTCCTTCAACCGCGCCGACGCTCTGCTCGGTCCCGAGCCTGTCCTGAGTCTGTCTTGAGTCTGTCCTGAGCGTAGTCGCAGGGGCAGAAGGAGCACCATGCCGGCCAGCCAGGCGAGAATAGCGATTCCCGCAACGATTCCAAAGTGGTCCGGGTAACTGCGGAATGTAAACACCTCATAAGCGACCGTGAATCCGCTCAACACGAGCAGCACTGACCAGCCCCACAAGTGCATCCGTCTCCAGAGCTGGATCAGCGACCACACGGTGATTCCGGCTAGCGCCGCCAGCGGCGGCCCCAACATGATCAAGTAATAGCGGTGGAACAGTCCGGTGGTGAAACTAAAGTAGGCCATCTCCGATAGTAGCCAGCCTGCCCATAGCAGCAGACCAGCGTGTTGCCTTGTCAGCGGCCAGACCCAACCGAGAGCTACCAACGCTAGGGGGATGCCCAGCAAAGCCAGCGGCAATAGCCAGCTCGCTTCGGTCACCAGTGGTTCTTCGAACAGCCGCAGCAAGCCGGCAGCGCCGATCTCGCCAGAGCGACCGTTGCGAGGCTGGTTCCCTGGGCCGGCGGGTCCCGTCTGGCGAGGTTGCGCGTTACTGGTGGGTGGGGCCGGCAGCGAGGGAGCAGAGCGTTGGTTCTGTGGGTCCCGGTTTGGAGGAAGACAAACTAATTTTCCCCTAAACAAGTCCTGGCAAGCGCCCTGTATCTTGTCGCCGTTGCGCAGATTGACGGTGCAGGCTTTACCCACGGTTAGACCTTCGCAGGCAGCCAGGGCTTCTGGGGGAGGCTGTTGGGGTGGGGGATTCCCGCCCAAATTCTGGGGTGGCCCTCCATCTGAAGGTGCAGGGCCATTTGGGGGACCGGCAGGATTCCGCCTAACGTGACCATTCCTCGGGCCGCGATTATTCAGTCCCAACCGTGATAGGCCGTTGTGACCAATGACCAGCTCCAGTACGGTGTTGTTCTGACTGCTGCCAATGTAGGGACGCTGGTCGGCGGGCGTCAGGTCGACGGCGACGACCCAGGCCAGCGAGACCACCAGTAGAACGATGGTAGCGGCGGCCAAAAGCAGGACGCGCTTGCTCCAGGGAACGCGGGCAGCGAAAAAGTAGAGAGCGTAAAAAGAGGGAAGGGGCATGATGGCTTGCAGCATTTTGATGTTAAAGCCCAGTCCGACCAAGACCGCGCCCAGCAACAGGTAGCGGAGTTTGCCCTTTTCGGTTGCCAGGATAAAGGCCCAGGCAGCCAGCAGCAGGGTAAAGACCAGCAGACCGTCAATGGTGTTGTTGCGTTCAGTGGCGACGGTCACCGGGATGATGGCCAGCACCAGGGCCGCAGCCAATCCAGGCCAAATTCCAAAGCGCCGTCGGACGAGGTGGTAGAGCAGAGCGATGGAGAGTGTCCCCGCCAGGGCTTGGGGGAGCGCCAGCGAAAAGCCGTTGACGCCCAGAAAGTAAGCCGAAACTGTCTGAATCCAGAAGCCTAGCGGGGGTTTATCGACCGTTACAGAGCCGCCCGGCTCAAAGGCCACGAAGAAAAAATTATGCCAGGAGGCCAGCATGGATTTGACCGCTGCGGCATAGTACGTGTTGCCGATGGTGTACGCGCCCAACTGGTAGAAACGCAAAAAGCCGCCCAGCAGCAAGATGGCACTCAGAGCGAGCAGGGCGATTAGTTTCTCACGACTGAAGGGTCGGATATTGGCATTGACCATAATCTTTTCTTTCGAGATTTTTGTCGTGACGGACATGCGTATAACTCCAAGAAAAAGTGTCATGGTTCTGACTACCTACACCAATGTACCAGACACTTGTAAAAAAATAGTTTACCTTTCGTAGTTTGAAGAGCAACCGCCCCCTCAATGTCATTAAGATAAGACCTCCGAGGTCTTTGGTAGCGCCGCATAATTGCAAACCACGTCGTATTTGCGGTGAATTTCTTGCGGGAGAGGGTCGCATTAGACCTCTGAGGTCTGACCAGTTGCTTAACCTAATGACATTGACTGTCCCCTCACTGAACTCTCTATACTCTATCAAGGGGATATTAAGGAGTTGTTAAGAAGTTATTGGTATCTGATTTGAGTTCGGAATTTGGAGCCGTAGCCGCGGTTTCCATACCGCGCCTAGCTACGCGATTTGGAAATTGCGGCTACATTACAATGCCGTTCTGGTGCGCTTGCCCCACTTCCCTTCCGGTGTACACTAATCTACACTGTCAATTTTTCATTCGTTCATTTTCTCAAGGGGGAATTGCTATGGATCAACAGAGCCATCCTTTGGCGGAAGGCGAGGGCGCGGAGCGTACCTCCATCTTCATCGGAAGGATCACGGAGCAGCGTCAGTTCCAGGCCGCGTTGCAAGGGCTGCTGGCCCACCACCGCCGCTGGCGCGAAGTAGCCGCTGAGGTCGGTTCCGCCTTCGATCCCGAAGCGGCCCCCGGCGACGATTCCTACGCCCGCGTCTTCCTCCCCTACGGCATCGGCGGTATCGGCAAGACCTGGCTCACTCGCCGCTGTCTGGCTCTGGCCGAGGAGTACGCAAGCGACCCCGCCATCCTCACCCTTTACGATGACCTCTCCCTGGGGCCGCCCGTGCAGGCTCCGGCCCACTTGTTGGAGCGGCTTTACAATCTCCTGGTCGAGGCGGGCTATGGGGAAGAACTGGCTCCTTACCTCCGGGCCAGGGCCGGCGCTCCGAAAGTCGCCGCGCGGGTGTCCCGCTACAAGGATGGGAACCGCGAGCGCTGGAACGATCTGGTCGAGACCGCCTCCGCCCTCACCGCGCGGGGCGCGCAAGCGGTGAGCACGGCTCACGGCTTCCCCCTGGGGGATACCGGCGCTGCCTTAATCAAGACGGCCACTGCCGAAACCACCCACGCGGGCGCGGCGGTGCTGGCTAAAGCTCACGACCTGCTGGTGGAGCGGATGCAGCAGGAGGGGAAATTGACCTCCGACGAGGCCCAGCTCTTCCGCGACCCGGAAGCCGCGCAGGCGGCGCAGCTGGCGCGGGGATTGCAACAGGTCGCCCGGCAACGCCCACTGGTCATCGCGCTGGACACGCTGGAGGTGGTCGTTTCGCTGGAACGTTTCCTGCGCGACTCCCTGGTGCTCCCCACTGCCAACGCTCCCCTCCTCTGGCTGCTCAGCGGACGTTACAACTTGGCCGATGAGCGGGTGGTGGAAGTGAGCGGGCAACGGTGTACCCACAAGGGTTACCGTGACCTGTTGGGCCGCAATCCGCCGGTGGCCTGGGACATGACTGTCTTTGGCGACAACGACGTGCGGGAGTATCTGGAGGCGGAATCCAGGCGGCGGAACATCCCCCTGGAGGTGGATGACGCCGTGGTTGCCGCCGTCAAGGGAACCAGCGGCGGCGTGCCCTTAGCCGTGGAGATGGTCGGCGA
>JAIOSN010000105.1 GCA_021107605.1 Anaerolineae bacterium
CCGGTAGTCGTTATTGAAGCTATCAAATTGTTGGAGAGTGGTCTGGCTGGTGATTGCTATGCTCTCTGGGTCGCCACCTGTTCCCCCGCGATACAACGCGAGCGGCTGATGTTGATACGTAAATTGAGCCGCGCAGCAGCCGAGCAGAGAATTGCCGCCCAAACCCCGCAAGCGGAGAAGCTGGCCCAAGCCGATGTGGTCATTCAGACTAGCGGAAGTCTGGCGGCGACCAGAGCAGAAGTTGAGGCAGCGTGGTCACGCTTTGTGCTCGCAGATAAGACCTCCGAGGTCTCTGGTAGCGCCGCCTAGCTGCAAACCACGGCGTATTTGCGGTAAATTTCTTGCGTGCTAGGGTTGCATAAGACCTCTGAGGTCTGGTCATTGATTAGTAACTTCCCATGGATTCACTAATTACGGCGAATCCACCCAGCGCAAACAAGGGGATAGCAATCGCCAGACATAAGAGCAGCAGAGCAACAATAATGGCGATGATGAGAAATACTACGTTCCCCTGCGCCCCGGTGTTCCGCACATAGTCGCGCAGACGTAGGCCAGAGATAACAGCCCCCACAATGCCTAGCGGCGGCAAGCAACAGTAGGAGAAGGCGCCTATGCCTAACGTGACGGTGGTAAGCAGGGTGGGAATTAACATCCCCACAAAGAGCATGACTAGCCAACCCACGAATAGGCCAATGCCCACTATATAATTGCCTACGTAAATCCACCCCATGCCCAACATCCCAAAGATGCCACAGACTATTTCGATAACCATCGCAATAGTATCGCTGCTATCATAGGAAGTGGGAGATTGTTGATAATTCATTTTATTGCTCCTTTAGTAATTTGAATAATGAGTCTACTGAAAAAACCAAGAATTTCACCACGGAGGCACGGAGAGCACAGAGATTTTAAACCTAACAGCTAGTTACCTGACACTTTTAATTTTGGAAACTGTCAGGTAGCTAGACCTAACATTCAGAAAATTAACTTTTTGACAGGCAATGTTCAATATTTTTACCCTAAAACTTAACCTTTTTTCTCAGTGCCCTCTGTGGTGAGATGACTTTTTTTCAGGACAGTCAATAATTAACTGAAAAAATCCACTTGTTGAGTTAATTTTATCGGCTTTTTGATATTTGCCAACAGTGCGCTGGTTCGAGTCTGTTTCAGGATCAGGACGAGTAAGGTGAATCTATCCCTGGACGCGCGACGAGGTGTTATCAATTTAGGCTGGTTATGAGAGAGCGGGGAGTTGTATTGATCCGTAGGAGTAAAACCTCCCTGTGTTTTCCCCCAAAGAAAAATGTAGTGAGCGTGCCACGGAAAATCGCCGATTCTCCGTGGCACGCTTGTTTAGGAATGCAGGTCAAAGTTGACTGTTTCCTCTACGCGATAGATGGTCAGCGGGTGAGCGATGCCCTTGAATTTTTGATGGGGTATCGCCTCTGCGCTTAGTTGGCCGGCCGCCAGTGCGTAGGTGGCGGGGGAGATCAACACTTCGCCGGGTTTAGCGGAGGCGCAGATGCGCGAACCTAAGTTCGCGGCGCGACCGATGACAGTGTAATCCGTGTGTTGCTCGTAGCCAATCTCCCCGACCAGGAGCTCTCCCGTGGCGATGCCCACACCGATGCCATCCGCTTCAATGCCGCGCGGTTGCCAGAGTTGTTGCAGCTTATGATATTCTCTTTGCATTGCTAACCCCACGTGTACCGCACGGAGGGCGTGATCTGACTGTGGTAATGGAGCGCCGAAGAGGGACATCACCTCATCGCCGATAAATTTATCCAGCGTCCCCTGGTGCGCCAGGATGATCTCACTCATCCGGCGGAGGTAATCATTGAGATAGGCGACCAATAACTCCGGCTCCACCTGCTCGGCGAGCTGCGTGGAACCGCGCAAGTCCACGTAGAGCACTGTTAACAGCTGCCGTTCACAACGCAGTGGGTCGGCGTAAGGTTGCGCTAACAAGCGTTCCAGCACATGTTGATCCACCGAGCGGCCCAGTACCTGTCGCAAGCGACGCCGTTCCAGGCTCTCCAAGATAGCCGTATCCATCTGGCTCACGATGGCTCTGAGCAACCGCCGATCCAGGGCATTGAAGTCCCCTCTTCCCCGGCTGTGAACGGCTCCAAAAACCCCGATGATCTCTTCGCGTAAAATCAGCGGTACGCACATCACGGCGCAGCAGCACTGCTCCGTTTCCGGCGCGTAGAGCAGCTGCGCCTCTTGGATGGATTGGTTCGCCAGCCGGTAGAAGCGTTGGTAGTAAGCGGGATCATCCAATAGATCGTCGTGGGTGAGGGCGCGCAGCTCCAACTGCTCGCCCGCTTGATTGTAGAGCATCACAAAGCCCATTTCGGCAGCCACGCTGGCGCAGAGTTCCTGTACCACCACATCCAGCATCTGGTCAAAGGGGAGATTTTGGTCGCGGATATGGTCAAAATGATAGATGGTTTCCAGCTCTTTATTCCGTTGCGCTAACTCACAGTGACGGTAAGCTTGGATCACCGCCGAGTCGATATGATTTTCAGCGATGGTCAGCAGCTGCACATCATCTGCGGTGAAAGCGGGAGTGTGGCGCGCCAGAAGTAAGAGACCTAACGGTTTCTCTCCCATAGCGATGGAGATCACGGCTAATTGCAACCGCGCTAACCCCCTACCTGCTCCGCGCGCGGTGAAGAGTTCCGTGGCCGGCAGCAGGATGACCGCCTCGCTCCGCAGTAGTTCCCTCAAACGTTCTCGGTTCACAACCGCGCCCCACTCTTGCCAGGCGGTCTGATGTTCATGGAACACTCTAAGTTCCAATATCTCTTTTTCTAGATTGAGAAGATAGAGCCAGGCGAGTTTTGCCTGACACGCTGCCATCACCACTTCCATGATCCCGGAGAACATGGCCGGAGGGCCGGGTGCGGTATCGCGAATCTGATCAATTGCAGCGATGAGCTCTAATTCCCTGCGCATGAGTTCTGCTGATAAATTGTTCATCACTCACCTGGCCTCTTCATTTGTTTCCTTGAGTTTAGCATAAGATGAAGGGGGAACAAGCAAAATGGTAGACAGGGGGCGGTAGGCAGTAGACAGGACAATACTGGCTACGGTTGTCCATTAACCATTAAATTGACATTGATATACCCCCTGGGTAAAGTTTTACGTGACAGAATACGGATACTTGCTGAACTGCCATTCTCTCGGTACAATGTGCTCTCATTAATTAGGACTTTATCAATCAAATCCTGGCACAAAAAGCCAGGATTGGGGCTGCCAGAAAATGAACCACAGATTTCACCGCTTGCACAGATGGGGTAAAAGATGAGAGAGAATCAGTGAAAATCTGTGCAATCTATGGTTGGATTTTTGGTTCTGGCTTGTCCAGGTTAGGAGGTATTCCTTGAATATGATTGAATCTAAAGTTGCCGCCGTGATCTTGGCCGCCGGCGGTTCGACTCGTTTTGGAGAGGCCAAGCAGTTATTGGAATGGGATGGGCGGCCGCTGGTTGCCCATATCGCTGATCTGGCCTGGAGCGCGGGGCTGACGCCCGTTACCGTGGTGGTAGGCGCGGAAGCTGAGCGCGTCATCCCGGCGTTGGAAGGGCGACCCTGCCAGGTTTTACGCAATTACCGCTGGCAAGAGGGGCTGAGCAGCAGTCTGAGCGTGGGGTTAGCGGCCTTGCCACCCTCTATTGAAGCCGCCGTCTTTCTCCCCGTGGATCAACCTTGCCTCACGCCACAATTCTTGCAAGCGTTGGCGGCGCGTTGGCGCAGCGGCGACGCTGATATCATCATACCCACTTACCGGGGACAGCGCAGCGGCCCGGTGCTCTTCGCGCGCTCCCTCTTCCCCGCGCTGGCGCAACTTTCCGGGGATGTGGGTGGACGCGCGCTCTTCGCTACCCACGCTGATCGCCTCGCCACTCTGCCGGTGACCGATCCGCGCTTGCTGGCTGATGTGGACACGCCGGAAGCCTACGCCGAGCTACGCGCGCAGACCGCGCAACGTGACCCGGCGGAGACGTTGCGGGCGATTCGCGCCGTCATCTGCGATATGGACGGCGTGCTCTGGCGCGGGAAACAAGTACTCCCTGGATTCCGAGAGTTCTTTGAGCTGCTCCAAAAACGCGACTTACGTTATACGCTGGTGACAAACAACGCCAGCCGCACCCCGGAGCAATACGTGGAGAAATTAGCCCTTCTGGGAGTAACAACGAGCGTAGAACATGTGCTCAACTCCGCGCTGGCCGCCGCTGACTATCTGGCGGAGAATGCCGCGCCCGGCACACTCGTCTATCCCGTGGGTGGCGAAGGAGTCCACGCGGCCCTGCGCGCGCGGGGTTTCCAGCTCTCCACCGGCGACGAGGCGGATTACGTGGTCGTCGGCTGGAGTCCCGAGACCACCTGGTACGATATGGCTAAAGCCACCTTGCTCATTCGTAACGGCGCCACCTTCATCGGCACTAATCCTGACCGGACCTTCCCTAGCGAGCGGGGCTTAGTGCCCGGCGCCGGTTCGCAGTTGGCCCTCTTGGAGGCCGCCACAGACGTCCCGCCGCTGGTGGTGGGCAAGCCGGAACCGATACTCTACCAGCAGGCGTTGGCGCGGATGGACGCGAGTCCCGCAGAGACCTTGGTGATTGGTGACCGGCTAGATACCGATATTTTGGGCGGCCTGCGTCAAGGCCTCCACACCGCGTTACTGCTCTCCGGTATCCAACGGCGGGACGAACTGGCGCGATCGCCTATCCATCCAGAGCTGGTATTTGATGATCTGGCTGAGTTGGTGAGAGTCTGGGAGAGCGGGGATTAGAGATGCGGGAGTAGTTATTGGGCGTATTGCAAGTCAGGGGAGAGAATATAGACTGTAGTTAGTTTACAGATACAGGTGTAATTCCAGCTGCTGTGAGATAGAATCAGGGAAGTGAAAACGATGAGACGTCACACTTTGCGGGTTATTGGTATATTCTCTCTACAGATTATTGGTTTGTTCTTCCTGGGACGTCTACTGGCGCCGGGGGCATCTGTGACAAACGCGCAAAGTAATGTCACCCTGGAAGAAATTGATCTGGGAATAACGCAAACGCTAAAAAGCTGGTACGACGACCAATTGACTCACACAAGCTCCATCACCTATTTTGGCGCATATATTACTCTGCCGGTAACGGACACTCTCTATATTGGTCTTGGTTCTGCCCGTCCAGCAGAGAACAGCGGCGATGGGGCGTATTTTGCCAAACTCATCACTAATACGACAAGCTTGAGCCTGACCGGTATTGCTGAACCAAACGAACAAGGCTTCCACGAGATGATTTACGATAGTTCGTTGATTCATATCGCTGGTACGGATCCTATGTCTCCCGATGATTGGTCTGCAGGTAATCATTACACCTACTCGCCTGGCGGCACGTTCACCAAATACCGAGACGCTACGAATGGCTTGAAAAACGTTATTCACACTTGGGGCTTGTGGAAATCCGGTTTGACTTTGTATGCAGCCGTGAGCTCCCATACAGGGACTTCTATAACACACACGGGCCAGATTTTTACCAGCACAAACAATGGTTTAACCTGGACGCACACGAGCGATCTCGGTGGCTACCGGGCTTATGACATCATTGGTTTCGATGACGATCTGTACGCTATTTACAACGATAAATATACAGGTGTGCTCACCATGACCAAAAGCACGGATGGCGGCGCTACCTGGAGCGACATCATAACAGATAGTGTGCGCCGCGTTCATATAGTTAAATTCAACAGCCAACTCATCGCAGTCAGTTTTGACCGGGAGTATCTCTACACCATTAACATAAGTGACACTGTGACCACTCGCACCCTGCCAACGGGCTACCGGGTTGGCGCAACCTATAGCGACAAACCGGCCTATACGGATTACAACGTAATGGCCGTAGCTAAGGGCTACTTGTATCTCATTGCCGAAAAGCAATCGCCTAAGGAACAGGCCATCATCCGCACTTCAGATTTGAGCAGTTGGGAACGCATGGTACACACTGATACATTGATGATTTCTCTCTCCTACTGGGCGGATAAGGAGTGGCTGGTCGTCGCCACGCCGGGGACAGACGCGAAATTGTTGAAAGTGGATTTGAGTGGATCGCCGGCGGCCATCACTTTACGCGCGCTTCAAGCGCGGACGCCGTCATCCGCATGGCTCCCGGTGGGCCTGGTGTGCTGGTTGTTGATATTTCTCTGGTGGAAATACGCGCAGGGGATAAGTCATTAGCCAATTGCC
>JAIOSN010000211.1 GCA_021107605.1 Anaerolineae bacterium
GAAAGAAATTAGACATTTCTGGCCGATATGGCGGGCCGCGCGGGAATGTTTTTCCAGGAATTCGGCCAGCTCCTCATTGAGCGCGTTCTCTACCAAGCCTTTGACCTCGGCATTCATTAATTTCACCTTGGTCTGGCTCTCAAATTGCGGTTCGGGGATTTTGACGCTGATAATGGCGGTGACTCCCTCTCGCACCAGGTCGCCGCTTAAGTTAGGGTCGTTATCCTTGAGCAGGTTAGTGTCGTGCATATAACCGTTGATGGTCCGGGTAAGGGCTGACCGGAAGCCAGTCAAGTGCGTGCCGCCGTCTATCGTGTTGATAGTGTTGGCGAAAGCCATCACCGTCTCACGGTAACTATTGGTGTATTGGAGCGCCACCTCGATATAAATGCCATCCAATTCCTTCTCCACATAGATTAGATCATGAATTGTCTCATGGTGGCGGTTAAGGTAATGGACAAAAGCTCGAATGCCGCCTTCAAAGTAGAAGCTCATGCGGCGCGGGAACGATTGTTGACGTTGGTCTATTAGCTCTATCGTCACGTCCCGGGTGACAAAGGCCATCTCTCGGAACCGCTGTTCCAACGTAGCAAAATGATACCTCACGTCATCAAAGATAGTGGCGTCGAACTTGAAAACCACAGTCGTGCCGGTCTCGGCTGGTGGCTCCGAGCTGATCTGCCTTACTTCCGTACACGGTATCCCCCGCTCGTAACGTTGCCGGTAAACGCCATCTGGACGGCGTACCGTCACTTCCATCCACTCGGAGAGTGCATTGACGGCTGAGACGCCGACGCCGTGTAACCCGCCGGAGACTTTATAGCCGCCGCCGCCAAATTTACCGCCGGCGTGAAGTGTGGTGAGCACCAACTGTAGCGCCGAGATTTTCTTCTCAGGGTGTTCTCCCACTGGGATACCTCGTCCGTTATCCCAGACGGTGACGGTGCTATCCTCGTGAATCGTCACTTTGATATAGTCGCAAACTCCGACCAATGCCTCGTCGACGGAATTGTCCACTACCTCGTAAACCAGATGATGCAAGGCGCGTACATCGGTACCGCCGACGTACATGCCGGGGCGACGGCGTACTGCTTCCAACCCTTCCAATACCTGGATGGTAGAAGCATCATATTTGAGTTCTTCTTGTTTCATATTTGTAACCATGACACCTCACTAAATAATGTGCGTTCTATATAGCGTTATCGCGTTTCCGCCGGTGATTTAGTAGTGCTAGCGGCATAGGCCTTCTTGAGGATCTCTAAATATATCACCCGTTCTTGGTAGAAGATGAAGAAGGAGATGGTAAGCGCAGTGCTTACAATTGCATGTCCTCCGATACCGATCAGGGTTGCCCAGCTCTCTGGTGCGGGTAAAGTCCAGACGTAATTCAAGCCCTGGCTGATGATCAATATCGCTAAGAGCAGTCCCAGGACACCGGAGAAATCCGCACGGGTCAAGATGAGACTTTCGCGCAGCGCTTGGAAGGGAGTTTTGCGGAATTGCACCATGCTGGGGATAGTGTATATACAGTGTAGTAAAATGAAGACCCCGGCGGATAAGACCAATGTGATTAGAAAACTAGAGAGACCAAAACTGAAGAGGCTTAAGAGAGAAGAGACAAACAAGACCGGAGAGCCTACCCCCACTAAGGTTAGCAGGAGCCAAAAAGTTAGCTTTAGCAAGTTTCTCCAAATGCTAAATGCGGTATCCGGTTTCACCGGTGGCTTCTCGATCTCCTCACCAATGCGCGTTCCTATTTGCCAGAGGTAAACTGCCGCCAGACCTAGCCCTATGAGGATGAGAAAGAGCACCCAGCTAACGATCATGCCAGCGCTGGTGACCGGTATAGTAGGACGCTCTCCAAAGGGGCGCAATAAGGTTAGATGTTTGCTCATCAAGGATGGCACGCCCAATAAAGGCGCAGGTTCCAAGAGGGCAAAGAGATTATACTTCTGGCCTACCTCATCAATGATTTGATTGAGCGATTGGTAAGCCGCGGCCAGCTCTGTCGTTGGCGGCGTGGCCCAAAGCACACTCATTTTATCCAGGAGCGGTTTTAGGGATAGCCGAGGACCTAGCCAGAGGTAGATATCTAGCAAGAAGGGCAATATGGCGAGTTGCGGATAATGTGCCGCAATCTCGAAGCCCAGCGTTAAACAGGCAATCACACCTAGGGGATAATCCGATTCTCTTGGGGGCTTATTCTCATCTATCACTTACATATTCTACCATAATCAGGGCAAAATACGAGTGCGGGGTGAAGTGGATCATCCGCGTATTTGATGCTCTTTTTGAGCAACCCGCTGCATGAAGCGTTCCCAATCAATGATGAAGCGTTCGTGTTCGCAGCGGCCAATCTTCTCCACCTCGTCCCACGCCTCAATGTGCAACCTCAGACGGCGGCCTTCCACGGCCAGCACCTCCGCGCGCAGGTGCACCTCCATCCCCACGGGAGTGGGAGCCAGGTGTTGCAGATCAATCATGGTGCCCACGGTGCTCTGGTTCTCCGGCAAATATGCTTGTACCGTCTCGCGGGCGGCGTTCTCCATCAAGGCGACCAGATGCGGTGTGCTTAATGTGGGCACTAACCCACTGCCGTAAGTCGCAGCAGTTTCAGCCTCGGTGACGATATGGGTGATCTCTCCTACCAATCCTGGTTTGATACTCATAGTTGACTCCTTTGAAAAAGGATGGCTCACCACAGAGATACAGAGGACACTGAGAAAAAATTAATTTCCTGAAGGTTAAGTTTGAAATCTTCGTGCTCTTCGTGCCTCCGTGGTGAAATGCTTGTTTTTTTTCAGTAGGCTCATATTTTTCCACCCTGCACTAACTTAGTAATGGTACGATAAATCCAAATAAGCACCACATATCCAAAACAAATAATCCCCCCAACAAGAGAGTGCCCCAGACGACATTGAGCTTCTCCGCGGAGAAACCTCCGAGGGCTATGAGCAATGCCGCGTTTCCTACTAACACCAGTGTCCAGAGAGGCAAATCGCCGCGCAGTAATCCCAGCCCTCCGATTACCAAGCCTGTCACCACGAGCAGCGACGTGGTGGCAATGGCTAACTGCTGGTGGGTCAATTGCCGCAGTCCCAGGGCCGCGATCAGAGCCAGCACGGGCAGCGCGGGGAAGAGGTAACGTCCCTGGTGTTGCACAAAGGTTAGGTTATACCAGAGCGGCAGCGCGAAGGTGATGAGAGTAGCTGTTCCCAATAGACAACCGGCATCTTGCTGAGTGCGAGAGATTCCCCGGTGCAGCGCGAAGATCGCTTGCCACGCGGCCCCCCAAACCATCAGGATAGAGAGCAGTCCGACTCCTAGGTAAATGCGCTGATCCAACACTACGCCCATCCAGCCGAACTGCCCCCAGAACGAATGGAAAGTGGTTCGCAGAGCATTGCGCAGGAAGAACCCTAACCCGTCGCGCGCGATCCATGCTGCGGTGCGCGGTTGTCCCACCACCACGGCGTTGTGACGTTGCAGACCTAGGATGTCGGGCCACCCGTAGAGCAGTGAGTTGCGTGTCCACCAGAGCGCACCCAATAGCAAGCCGGGGAGGAGGAATGCGGCGGTCTGGCGCAATGCCCAACTAAATGCAAAGCCGCCTCGCCGCCAGCGCAACACAATCAACAGAAGAGCCAGCGGGAGCGCCACGTAGCCCGTGGTCTTGGTGAGCAACAACGCTCCTAAGACCACTCCCAGGCTAAGCGGGGAGGTTTTGCCGCGCAGGTAACGCAAAGCTAGCCAGAGCCAGAGCGCCAGCAAGGCTTCCGTCAGCGAGTCGTTGTTGACTCCGGCCATCATCGCGAGGTGCTGCGGCAAGAAGGCGACCAGACCAGCGGCCAGCCAACTCAAACCGGGGGACTGGGGCAAGACCTCTGCCGTTATCAAAGCGGTCATCACGACCACCACTGCGCCCAGAGTCAGGGAAAAGAGCCGCAAGGGGAGCAGGCGTCCCTCTCCCAGCCAGAAAATTGGTGTGGCTAAGAGATAGTAAAGCGGCGGTTGGTGATCCTCATAAGTCAGCGGCGCGATGGAGAGGTGGGGAGGGAACTGCTCACTGGTCAACCGTTCAATATAAGTTTGGTCGTAATCTTGCGAGGTCATTTCAGGTAGCTGGTGCTGTTCGGCCAGCGTGCGGATGTAATTGTAGTGCGCCGGTTCGTCGGGCACTTGCCAGCGGGGAGTCTGCACCGCGTAGAGCGTGCCGGCGATGAAGTAGGCGAACAGGATGAGCAATAGCGGCCAATAACCACGCAATTGAGCAGTCGGGTAGTTTTCTCTCATCTGGCACTCGCCTTGTTAGTCGTTAGTCCAGTAGTTGTTAGTCCGATAGTCAGTTAGTCGGGTAGTCTCAGTAACGCGATTTTTGCAATGATGCGCTCGCTTTCTCGCGCTCAGGTGGCTCGGTCAGGAGACCGGCCACAGCTAGGCTGTTTTTTCGCTCCTTCGCTTTTTCGCTCCCTCGCTCACTCGCTTTTTCGCTTCTGGGGAGTATGCTTGGATATCTGAATCAAGGGTGGTTTTTCGTAGAAAATGGGTAGAAAACGTTCTTCTCGATTAAAGAGACGTTTGATGTTAGGACGTAACGCCCAGAGCGTTAACAACATAGTCGGGAGGCCAAATCCCAATGCGTGAGGCCACCCCCCATGCCAGTAACTCAAACCCGGCAGAGAGAGCGCGATAAGGATAGAAGCCACGGAAGCATGTCCTACCAATCCAACAACCGCAATAGCCGGGATCAACAATAGCGGCAAGTTCCCTCCCCACAACGCACCGGCAATCCCCATGCTGGTTATCGTGCCCGCGCCACCGGTAAAACCCAGATAGAGCGAATAGTATGTCCCACTATGCCTAGCGCCCCTGCGATGGCCACTGCCCACGGGCCCAGTCCCAGTGCCTCGGCTATCCAGATGGCGACCGCGCCTTTGAGGCCATCACAGATAGCCGTTAAGAGGGCCGCTAGTGAACCACTGGTGCGCCAGACGTTGGTGCCGCCGGTGCGCCCGCTCCCATGTTGGCGTACGTCAATATGTTTGAGCACCTGGGCCCAAAGAATGCCCGGAGGAAGCGAGCCTAATAAGTAAGCGGCGGCCCAGGCGATAAATAATTTTACAACTGTTCCCATTTTTACTCCTCATTTTGTCCACAGTGTGGACAGTTAGCAGTTCTGGTAACTTGTATCTTCTCAAAAGAGTGGTGCAATCCATCCCAGAGCAAGAGTTGATCCACCAATGGCGTCCCTATCCCCAACAACACTTTGAGCGCTTCCAGCGCTTGCAGCGTGCCGATTATGCCGGCTACGGCTCCAATAATTCCAAGCTCGGCCGGTGTGCCCGGTTCCGGTAGCTCTGGGAAGATGCACCGGCGGCAAGCGTGACCGGGCAGTACTACGCTTAATTGCCCTTCAAAATGTTGCACTCCCGCCCATACCAGCGGCACTCTGGCATGCACACAAAGTTCGTTGATCAGATCCTTGCTGGCTAGATTGTCGGTGGCTTCCACCACTAGATCATAATCCGTGATCAAGGCGGGCCCGCTCTCACGTGAGACGCGCGTCATATGCGGGATGATGGTAATTTCTGGATTGAATGCCCGGAGGCGGCGCGCCGCTTGCTCAACCTTGTTTTGGCCCATCCCCGCCGGCGTGTAGAGAATCTGGCGGTTCAAGTTGGAAGGAGATAACAAGTCATCATCAGCAATACCCAGCGTGCCCACCCCGGCGGCGGCCAGATAGAAGAGCGCTGGGGAGCCAAGCCCTCCAGCTCCAATCACCAGGACACGCGCTGCCTGCAACCGGGCCTGTCCAGCCGCACCGATTTGAGGGATCGCTACCTGTCGCGCGTAACGTTGAGTTAGCTTACCTTTGTCCATTTGTTCCTCGTGAGTTCCCTACTGAGTCTATTCTACCAGTTGCAAACTAGCAGACAAGTTTCTGGGCGAAATACCCTTGAAAAAGCGGCTTGAATATGCTATCATTAAGCGGCTTTGGGCAGGGCGATAAACATTCCCAAGCCGTGATGACCAATGCCGAGCGACTATATCAACTAAGCACTTAACCAATAGGAAATAAATATGTATCCTGATAGCGAAATTCTTTTCCCCCCCCGTTGCATCAAAACCCTCCGGGCGCTACGCGGCCCCCAGTGGCGCGAACTGATAGATCGTATTCTCACCTTGCCAAACAATCACGCAGAGGTGTTGGCCTTCGGCCTATTGATAATTGATGAGAGCAGTTGTCTAACTTGCAGCCTGGATAGTTACCGGGCCTCGTTAGGTTGCTGCACCTGCGCACAGCGCAGCGTCAGCGGTTACAAAGGCACTGATGAGGAACTATTGGCGGATTACCAGGAGAACCTGGCCAGGGTGCGCAAATATGCTAGCAATACCAATATGGCTCTAGCCACAGAGATCATGCTCAAAGCGACTATGGCTCCTCCCAGGCGCAGATGACTTTTTTGTCACTTTCGCGTAAGTACCGGGCTGGATTCCTGCTCCTGCTGATTTTGCTCTTGGCGATAACATCCAGTATGGTGCTCTTCCCCGCGTGGCCTTATGAACTCACTGGTGAGGAAAAGAGCATGGGGCAGCTGCGCGGGCTGATCCAATGGGGCTTCAACCGCGCGCGGCCCTTACCTCAAACTGCGGATGAGGGTCCCGTCGCTTACACGGAACTCTCTCCGTTCGGCATCAATACCTTT
>JAIOSN010000155.1 GCA_021107605.1 Anaerolineae bacterium
GGAAATTCTCCACGCGATCAGATTTCTGCTCCCGTCTACGCCGTAATCCTAGCACCGTCGTGATTGTGGTGAGTAGCGCCGTGGTCAGTAAGTTAGTTCCGCAGTTAGGATGTATAGCCAGTTCCGCACGCCCCTGCTGCAATGCCGCTAAGGCCTGCTGTACAGCGGGATAAACTTCTTCTATGGTGAGATTAGTGTAGAGCGTAAACCCACGTGGGCCAGAAATTCCGACTGTCTGTGAACCGCTCTGGAGACGGCCTAACAAGTTGATAGTAGCGTGCTCCAGGGCATGGTTACGGCGGATACGGCGTGCTAATTTGACTAACATCTCTATTCTCCTCTTCCTGCGCTCAAATTTGGTTTAGCGGTTGGGTCTGGCGATAACAATTAGCCGGTAACGGGTGCTGGCGTAGGGATGACAAGTTACCAACGTCACCCTTTCATCAGTGGTGGTTTGAATGTACTGCGCGTTTTCGCGGCGCACCTCCAGAGGCTGCCCACGTTCTTCCAAAATATAGATGTGAGCAACGTGATAAGGATAGGTTTCTTGATCTTCCCCTGTGAGCAGAATGTGTGCGCTCTCCTCCACTTGATAGAGGTCGCGGAAGACCTCGCCCCGCGTCGTATTGTGCCCATTGAGCACCGTATTGCCAGACTCTCCCAGTAACGCCGAGCTATTATGCCACCCGACCGCCTCCCAATCAGGCACCACCCAGGTTATCTGGCCGGCTTCATCACTCCCTAGCTCTTCTTCTCTTACTGGAACGATGGGGGCTGCTAATCCGATAGAGGGAATACTGATATATTGGGGGATCGTCCCTGCTGGCGTGGGGGGGGGAACCGGAATGGTTGCGGTTGGCGGCAAGGGAGTGCTCGTCGCAGTAGGGACGGCAGGAGGGGGAGGACTCTTCTCTGGCGTTGCCTGCACCGTCGCGGTAGCGGTGGGGCTGACCAGCGGCGCGTCTACTGGAGAAGTTCCGTTATCCCCCGTGTTACTCTCCTCAAAGGAAGGCGCCGCGGCGAGCTGCCGGGTTTTAAGCAGCGTGGCAAAATAAGGTTGAAAGGATGGATAGTTAAGCCCTATCCCCAATAAGAGCAGCGCTACCCCACTCCAGATGAAGATATTAGCAATTTTCCAGCTTCTCAACGTCATTTCTCTTCTTCCCCCTAAGGTGCATTATATCTCATCTTGAGAGGGGCTTCAAATGACATCGCTATCACTATGCCGGTCACCGGCTTTCCAACTAGCCGTTGGCTGAGCAGACGTTCCCTCTAGTCTCCCTGGTACACTGCTGGCTTGAGCACTCCGATGAAGGGGAGGTTACGATATTGTTGATCGTAATCCAGCCCGTAGCCAATGACGAACTCGTTGGGTACCTCGAAGCCGCAAAAATCTATCGGCACTTCAATCTCGCGCCGGCTAGGTTTGTTGAGCAGGGCCACCACGCGCACACTCCGTGCGTGGCGCGCCTCGAAACGCTCCAGGATACAGCTCAACGTGATACCAGAATCCACGATATCCTCGACGATGATCACGTTGCGATCTTTGATGCTTTCACCCACATCTAGCAGAAACCGCACATCACCGCTGCTGGCCGTCCCCGCGCCGTAACTGGAAGTTTCGATGAAATCAAGCTCATGTCGAAAATCCAGGTAGCGTACCAAATCGGCCAAAAACATGAAAGCCCCCTTGAGATTGCAGATCAACAAGGGGAGATCTGCGTCGCTGTACAGCGCGTTCATCTCATTGGCGACTTCTTGCACGCGTTTTTGGATGGTCTCTTTTGAATAAAGTATCTTCTCCACATCATCGTACATTGACATAATTTATCTCCTGCTCTGAGTAAAGTTGTGAAAGCGACCTGTGGTCAACCTTCTATTCTCATTTACTCTTGATATACACTGGATTTTAGTTCCCCGATGTAGGGCAATGTGCGGAAACGGTCGGCGAAATCCAACCCATAGCCCACGACCCAGACGTCAGGTATCTCAAAACCTAAATAATCGACTTTGACCTCTACCTCGTGACGCGCGGGCTTGTTGAGTAAAGCGCAAGTGCGCAACGAGGCAGGATTCCGAGCCTGGAAGAGTCGCTGAAGATATGCGAGGGTGTAGCCGGTGTCAGCAATATCTTCCACAATTAGCACATGACAGCCAGCCATATCGGCGCGGGTATCCATGATTAATCGCACCGTGCCGGCTCTTGCAACGGCGCCCTGGTAACTGGAGAGAGCCATAAAATCTACCCGGTGGGGGACAGTCACCCGGCGCGTTAGATCTGCCATGAAGATGAAGGCGCCCTTCAATACTCCTACCAGAATAAAATCCTCGTTGCGAACGCCAGCGTAATCGATGCTGATTTGGTCAGCTAATTCCTGAACGCGCTGCATGATAGTCTCTTCAGTTAACAACACACGCTCTATTGAGTGAGGTAATAATACCTTAAGCATTCTCTTTCTCCCTTCGTTGATCTGCCCGGTGGCGGGGAACGCGATGACAACCTCGACAACGTGCTTCATAGACTTCTGCAGCCCCTACTAGCACGATAGGATCGTCGTAGGCTGCCGATGCACCATTGATCAACCGTTGCGAGCGACTGGCCGGGCCGCCACAAACCATGCAGATCGCTTGCAGCTTGCGCACGTGTTCCGCGATAGCCAGCAGTTGGGGGAGCGGTCCGAACGGTTCGCCACGAAAATCTGTGTCCAGGCCGGCGCAGATAACACGTTTGCCTTGACTGGCGAGCTCGCTGCACAATGTCACGATCCCCGCATCAAAGAATTGCACCTCATCAATGGCGATAAGGTCGGCTGCGGGATCAAGGTGTTGCCGCAACTCCGCGCTATCCTGCACCGGGATGGCAGCTGCTTGTAGCCCGTTATGCGAAGCGATCGCGCTCTGACTGTAACGCTGGTCAAGGGCCGGCTTAAAGACCTGGATCTTCAGGTGAGCGATTTGAGCGCGACGCAGACGGCGGATCAGTTCCTCGGTTTTACCGCTGAACATGCTGCCACAGATGACCTCTATCCAACCACCACTAGGTTTACCATACATACATAGCTCTCCTCTGAAAATAAGTCTAAAGTTGCAAGTCAAAGGTCTAAAGTCTGCTTCAAGACCGAGGTGTTTGCGTTAGTGAAGTATTTTCATTATTGTTGGTGTGGAATCCCACATGGGGACTCCTGGGAGTAAAGGAGGAGAATGCGAGAGGGAAATAAAAAAAACGGGGCAGGGAGGATTACCTCCCCGCCCCGCGTAGTTGCGGTTACGCGCTTTCTTCTGCTGGCTCATCGCCTGGCAAAATATAACCTTTGGCGCGCAATGACTTTTTCAAGTTAGCCAAATATTTCAGGCCAAAACCGCGAATATCGGTTAGCCCTTCTTCACCATCTGTTTGCAGCAACTTCAAAACGTCCCCAACTTTTTTGAGTCCTGCTTCCACCAGCAAATTCTCTATGCGCGTCCCCAACTCCAATTCAGCAAGAGCTAGTTCCGGCGATGTGAGCTCGTCCGCACGTCGTTGAGTTTCCTGTTGAATATTCTCACGCGCCTTAAGCCGGCGCATGAAGCGATCAACCTGGCCCTCAGTATCTACAATACGTTGCTCGCCAGTGAAGAACGGATGACAATTTGAGCAGATATTAACACGAATCTCTGGCTCAGTAGCGCCAACCGTCCATTCGCTACCGCAAGCACAACAAATCTTGGCTGCTGGATACCATTTAGGATGGATGTTAGGCTTCATACAGCTGCTCCTTCAAGTCTGATGTTCACGCGCTTGCGTCCGTGGGTAACATCATATTTGACAATACCATCAGATAACGCGAAGAGGGTGTAATCTTTGCCCATGCCTACGTTCTGGCCGGGCTTAATACGCATTCCGACCTGTCGGACCAGAATATGACCTGTTCGTACCCGTTCCCCGCCATATTTCTTAATGCCACGGCGTTTGGCATTGCTATCTCGTCCATTGACGCCGGTCATTTTTTTGCGTCCCATCTATGCCTCCGTTCCTTTCACGATCTCATCGACGCGCAGACGCATATAGGTCTGCCGGTGTCCTTTGCGCCGACGGTAATTTTTACGAGCGTGATGTTTTAGGATTCTGATTTTGGGGCCACGTACTTCTTCCATAATGGTCGCGTGGACCTTAGCCCCTGATACGGTGGGTTGTCCAACCAAAATCTCCTCTCCATCAGCGATCAGATAAACTTCATCAATCTCTACTTGTGTGCCCACTGGATCAGAGAGCTTTTCCACAATAAGATCATGGTTAACTCTTGCTTTATATTGATGCGTGCCTGATTTTACGACTGCGTACACGATACCGCCTCCCCAAGATACACAATAAGAAACCGAACCATGAGGGTTCGGCCACTTTGCAATTATAGCGTCCTGCTGAAAATTGTCAACCACTGCGAGAAAGCGAGGGGCCGGTGATTAGTGACCAGGGATTAGGAGGGGGAGACAGGAGACAGTAGACGTAGACGGTAGACAGTAGACAGGTGGTCAGCAGAAGACGAGGGAATGGTGCTTAGGGCGATGGTGGATGATTTTCCATTCACCATTCGCCATTCATCATTCTCTATTTTATCTTTCGCACGCGCTCCAGGCGTTGCTGGATACCATCCCAATGTGTGCCGGGCCAGGTGATCCTCTGGCAGGTGGGGCATTGGTGAAATTCCGTCTGTGTTTGGGCAACGTAAGTTGGTACTTGACCGCGCGCCTCCGCGACCGTGAGCTCCCGCAAAGGGCTGTTGCACTCCATGCAGCGCGGTCTGGCCGGTTCCAGCGGTGCTCCGATCGCTCGCAGCACCTGGCCGAGTTGTTCTTCCAACACCTCAGAGGAGATCAGCAATGTATCCAAACCACGTCGCTCTGCCAGCTCATGATCGCGGGTGAGCAGGAGTCGCTCTTCACAGCGTGCGCGGTGGGCGAGTAGTGCATCATCCGCCTGGAGGTAGAGGGTATCGTAACCCAGCAAGCGTAACCAACGGGCTAGTTTGCCCAACATGGCGTCAGCCAAGAGGCGCGGCGCGGCCGGGGCAGTCAGCTGATTCATGGTCGGCGTCTATCCCCCGGTTTGTTATGTGGAATGGCCTAAATTGCTAACCGCGTTCACGATAATCTGTGAGGCCGCCTCGTTATCCCATTTGGAAGTGTTGATGACCAGATGGTAGAGCGAGGGATTAGCCCAATCTATCTTATAAAAACGATTGAGGTAGGCAGAAGACGCTCTATCTCGTTCGCACGTGAGTCGCTCGGCCTCGCCGACACTGATATTTTTCTTTGCCTTGACCCACATCACGCGCGTGCCCAGGGTGGCCTCGATGCGGACATGCAAGACATCGGGGTAATCTTTAAGCGCCACTTGGCCCCCACGTCCCACCATGACCACGTTGCCATGGTTGTAAGCGGCTTGGATGGCCATGCGGGTGAGCGTCATACATTGCTCCTCGTTCAGGTCTCGCATCCAGCGGTTTTTCTCTGAGAGCTGCGACTCTGACCAACTAGCTAGCTCTGATAACGCCCGCGAGCGGCGGCGGAGCCGATCTAAGAAGCCCCGTACTTTGTACTGTTCATCCGAAAAGTCCAGCAGCTCTTCTGGCGATAGCCCCACCTCTGAAGCAACTTCCGCCAGCAGTTGTTTATTGAAGTAACGGTACCCCAAGATATCGGTCACGCGCCGCGCTATTTCGTCACCTTTGCTGCCGTACTGCCGTGAGATCGTAATCACTGTCATGAGAAACCTCCTTGTATGCTATGTGATGAGGATAAGTTTACTCCAACCTCATTATACAAAGTTTTCACCAAATTCAAAAGGGGCTTCCCTGAAAAAAGATATCTCACCGCAAAGATGCTAAGGGCGCAAAGAAAAAATTTAATTTTCTGAAGATTGAGTTTAAGAGCTTGGAGCTCTTTGCCCCTTCGACTGCAAAAAACCGGTTTTTCGGAAACTATTAGGGCTAAATGCCCCACTAGGAGTTCGGATTGGGCGGGATTAAGGGATTACGTCATCCAAAAACCTGGTTTTTTGAGCACTTAGTTTTTTCTCAGTGTTCTCCGTGCCTCCGTGGTGAAATTCTTGGTTTTTTCAGTAGAGTCAAGGTTACGGTTCAAATGTTTGAGATATCTGTCCGGGTGGCGTAAATCTTCTCAAAACGGAACACGCAATACGCTACCAAAAATTCAACCGCAATGAAATGCACCCAACTCTTTTCACACCCAACCTCGATTTTCCAAACGACTACTCATCCACTTAACCCCCAGGTATAATTGGCTTTTTATCACTTGGGTGTGGTTCAAATAAGTTGAGAGCTCTGTCCGGGTTGCGTATTACGTATTGCGTAAACCTTCTCCAAACGGAACACGCAATACGCTACCAGAAATTCAACCGCA
>JAIOSN010000126.1 GCA_021107605.1 Anaerolineae bacterium
TCTCCCAGCGATCCTCCAAATACGAGTAGGCAGCAGATTCCAATATCTCTTTCGGTGTAGTCCAGTGTGAGTTCCCGCGCACCTGCCGCGTGCGATCTACTATTGCGCGCCAATCAACCAGCCCTGCCAGACGCGCATCGTTGATAATTCTCCCAATGCGTTTGTATGCCCGTTGCTGATTGGGGATTAAGTCTCTGGCAACCAGCTGGTAGTAGAGCTGGCGGAGTGTGAGGTCGAACCCCTGAGCCTGGTATTCAGCGATGATGGTGTTTGCCATCCCGATCAAATCCAGACTCTCTTGTTTGAAAGCCTTGTTGGTGTAGGCGATTTTCATCTCGATATTTCCTTTCCGTTGTCAACAACGATGGAGACTATATTCAGACATTTTCTGAATTCCATTTCGGCTATTTCTGCGCTCCGCATAGAATTTATCCGGTGCGCGATATACTGCGCAAATTGTTGCATGGGTATCTGCCAACTGCCTAGTAGATGCTGGGCAATCCAGGCTTCAGACTGCTCGTTGACAGGTAGCAAGGAAACATAATCTTTGTTTACCCGCGCTTTAATTCCCGACTTGAACAGCACACGTACCGAGTCGTCAATGTGCACCCTTAACACAAGGGCTTGTCCCGCTCCCTGAACTTCTACTACTGCTCCGACAAGTGACCTCATCGCTGCCTCCTCTTATGCTAAATAATACTCAACTCTAAGCCCCCTACCCCATTTTAGGGCGCATGTACGCGCGCAAGCAGGGGGTTTTGCGTGCGTGCGCGTGCGTGCGT
This sequence comes from Anaerolineae bacterium, assembly GCA_021107605.1. Lineage (GTDB taxonomy): Bacteria > Chloroflexota > Anaerolineae > B4-G1 > SLSP01 > G713. Next base: position 783 of record JAIOSN010000126.1, read on the forward strand.
GCGCCTATTTACCCTCTAGCCAGGTTCTGAGGGCTGCTTTCCCAGCGTTGGTGATGACCCGCCCCTGGGCTTTGGCTTGGGGATTTATCCACCGAATCACCCAAGCACGTGTTAGGAAGTCGAGTAGTTCCTCATATTCTGAGCGGGAAAAGAGTCCCCGGCTGCCGGTCCAACTGTCCTGGGAGATGGACTGCTCAGCAACGGCGGCTCGCGCCCAGGTGGTGAATGACTCCTCGCTGATGGGGAGTTCGCTGAAGAAGGTGGAATGCCGCTGTTTCTCGTGGCGCCGCACCTCGAAGGATACTCGCGCCGGTTCACCGATCACTCCATCCCCATCGAGATCCCGTTGTGTGTAGGTCTCGATTTTTCGCAGCAGGGAACGGGTATCACTGAGGAGATTACTCCACATGATTGAGGTAACTACTGCTCCACCGGCCAGGGCTGCCAGGAGGGGGGTGTGCCATGACCAACCGGACTGGATGGCTAAGCCACCGGCTACAGAGCCAACGAATAGGGCTGCTATGCCGCCGGTGATCAGGGATTGGAGCAGCGGTACCACCACATCGGCTTCTTTGCTGGCGGAGCGCGCCGGTTCCTCAAAGGAGATTTCCGCCCAGTTATCCACGGCCCAATTGCTCGCCACGGCTGCCGCACCACGATGATAGTTGCGCATTCCTCCACGGGCTTGCCGTTGGGCGGAGACGCGCTGCATTTGTTGCGAGACGAGGTTGCGGGTGCTTTGGCCGGAGGGAATGAGAGATAGTTGTGCTCCACAGATGGGGCAATTTACGTTAGTCATCGCCCTTCTCCTCCCACAGAAATAGCGCGTGCTGCTCCGCTTGTTGCCGGTGGATGAATTGCAGTAGGCGGGCATCAACCTTCTTTTCCAGCCGCTTGGCTTCAGACAGAGCTGTGCGCGTGCGAGTAGCGAAGTAGTCCTTTTGCGCTACCCGCATCGTTCTCACCAGCTCTACAAATCTATGCGGATGCATGATCAAGCCTCCTCTGCGATGAGCGTTAATTGCCGGGGGGCTTCTTCTGTGGGGTAGCCGCCGATGGGGCCGGCGGCCTTGTAGCCATATTCATTGAGTGAGACTTCGTCTGGCTCTACCCCAAAGCGTAAAAGGTATTCAGCGAGTACCGTGACGTCCGGGGTGGAGGCCGTGAACTCTAAGTACCCGCCGGTGTTGCGTGAATGTTCGTCTTGGTTCTTCATCGTTACCCCCTGGATAGATGAATAATGTTATTGGGCTGCTAACCACTGCCGGACGATGACGCGCAAAGCCGCCGAGATGGAGATGGTGAGGCGAGCGGCTAACTCCTCGACGGTCTGCCAGTCATCTGGATACATACTCACGTTGCGGGGTTCTACGCGGTCTTTCTTGTCCATATTTCCCTCCAATGTTGGGATGAGGTAACATTTCTCCGACTGAGGGTAATTATAGCATAACTTGCTATAATTTGTCAAGGGGCAAATTACTGTCTCCCGTAGGTAGATATTTGTAGGGTATTATATTGACTATGGGTAACTTAATAGAGTTCTCGGAGTGGCTTGGGAAAGAGATTAAGAGTCGGGGTTGGAGCGCGGCGAATTTATCTCGGCGTTCTGGGGTTGCTTCTGCTCAAATCAGTAGAATACTCAATCGGGAGCGAGGGATAGGGCCGGATTCTTGTTTGGCAATTGCTCGCGCCCTGGGGGTTCCGCCGGTGGAGGTCTTCAGGCGGGCGGGGTTGTTGCCGGGTAACTTTGAGGTGGGTGCCCTGAGTGATTTCACTACCCGGGTACGGGGAGTTGCTGAATCAATGACGCCCGCCGAGCGCGAGGAGCTATTAGAGTTGGTCTATCTGTTCTACCGGCAGGCTAAAGAGCGGCGGCAGCGGAGCAGTAGTAATCACTCGGCTGCCGCTTGCTCAACTTAACGGCGCTTCTGTCGTTTGCGCAGCCGGAGCAGTAGCCACCAGACCAGGATCGTCAACCGAGGACTACGTGCAATCAACTTCCATAGCCAATGCCTCATAAACCACACCTCCCTTTCTATGGATAAAAGAAGAGTGATTTAGTGCCTGGAATACTGAAAATGACAACCCCGCCGGGGCAGATCTTCGGCGGGGTTTTGGTGATAGCATGACGCGGCGGCGCAGGACTGGATTCGCCAAAATGATGCATGATTCCCAGCAGGCCGCTCAGAAACGTGAAAAGAGGTATCGCCGGCAAGCGCGTGCTACCAAGAAAGCCGCGCGCGAACATCGGGAGCAGCAGCAGCGAAAGTACAAAAGGCAGTCTCGTGCTACACAGAAAGCCGAACGCAAATACTGGGAGCAGCAGGAAAGGGAGCGCAAACGGCAGATACACCAACGTTACATTGATGCCCTGATCGCTACCGAGGAAGTGAGGCGTTTAACGCCATCGCAATTTGAGCGGTATGTCGGGATGCTCTTCAA
>JAIOSN010000237.1 GCA_021107605.1 Anaerolineae bacterium
AGCCCGGCGCTCAATTTTTCCTGGGAGGGGGTGGATGGCCCACTTCGGCGGCCCAATACCAGGTTGCGGTACAGAGCTACGGCGACCATGACCAGCACCAGGATGTGCTTGAAAGTCAACACGGTCGAGTAGGAGTTGCCAAAGCTGAATAGTCCCTGGAAGGCCGGGTTGCGATTGGCCTGAAGCATCCCGGTCAACGCTAACCCTACGATGCTCACGTAGACCAGTACGCTCAATCGTTTCTGGATGGCATCCATCAGCTTTTTAGTCTGTGGCCCCATCCCCAGTACCTTTTTGGCCGAGGGTAGCACGGTGAAGCCCAGAGTGATCAGCCCTCCAATCCAGACGGCGGTGAACAGGTCGTGCAGAAACGTGACGATAGCGAACACTATTTGTTTGCTAGGCATAGCATATTCTCCTCTCTACTTTATAATATTTTAGTGACCTTGGTGGGACGCGGTGTCTTGACCACCAGGAAACGAAATTCCGCGTCGCTCTCGTTGAGCAGGCGATGCGGGATATGAGCCGGACTGACGATAAGCATATCGCGGGATACCTCCTCGCGCTCGGCCCCGATCTCGACCCCGATCTCGACGCTGCCGCGCCCCTGGAGCACATAGAAAAACACATCCACCGGCGTGACGTGCAATTTGAGCGACTCACCGGGCTGCAGCGTGACCATACTCACCTGGACGTGCTCCGTCCCGTGCAGCCTTCGCGCACTGACACCGTGCAGGTTAGGGCTTTCCGGGGCGGTCAAGGCTTTGATAATGTCCATGGTTTTCCTCCTATTTTGATTACTACTCAGCCACCCGGCAAAATTCAAGAGCGGACGCCGATGCGCGCAGATTTTCGCAGATAAAAGCAAAAAATCGGCGTTTAGCAGCGTTCATCTGCGTCCTAAAGGAGCTATTCCCACCCGCTACCTGGGGATGGCTAAGTAGTAACGACTTTTTTTACATTACATTGTCTTGGGCAAACCACCTCCTCTACTAGACCCGATAGTCAGTTGATTCTCGCACCACCAGCTCTGGCAACAACAACGTTTGCGGCTCCGCCAACTCCTCGTCACGTAACAAGCAGAGCAATTTCTCACAGATCAGACGTCCGATCTGGTAAATTGGCTGATGCACGCTAGTTAGCGGCGGATAAGTCATCTTAGCTAACGGAATATCATCAAAGCCGGCGATAGCTATATCCACACCAACTTGCAGGCCACACTCGCGCGCCGACCGCATCATGCCCAACGCCATCAGATCATTGCTGGTACAGACCGCTGTGGGCATCTGCGCGCCCAGACAGAACAATGCCCGCCCCGCATGATAGCCATCCGTCTCCACCAGTCCGCCTAAGCGCACCAAGTCATCATCGTAAGGCAACCCATGCGCGGCCAGAGCTTGCCGGTAGCCAGTGAGCCGATGTTGCGCGAACATCAGCTCCTCAGACGCATTGATAAAGGCAATGCGCCGGTGTCCCCGCTCAATTAGATGTGTCACCACTTTGAAGAGACCTTGCTGTCCGTCTATATCCACGTAGGGAAAGTCCAACTCCTGGTCAGTGCGTCCAAACGCCACAAAGGGGAAACCCTCTGCTAAGAGGTAAGCGATGCGTTGATCTTGGCGGCGAGTACGCACTACTAAAAGCCCGTCGACGCGCCGGCCGGCAACCAAGTGTTGATAACCCTTCAACTCATCTTTACCCGGAGCAACGGTAGAGACCAACAGGTCAAACTCCGCTTCCGCGGCCGCATTCCCAATCCCGGCCAGCAGTTCACTGAAAAAGGGATCGGAGAAACGCGGGCCAAAAGTGGGGATAATAAAACCGATGGTGTTGGTTCGTTGTCGCTGCAATTGTTGCGCCGCCAGGTTAGGATAATAACCCTGCTCTCGAGCTACCTTGAGAACCAGTTGCCGGGTACTCTCCGCCACTCCCGGCATACCTCGCAAGGCACGCGAAACAGTAGCAATGGAAACGTCTAGTTCTTGGGCAATGTCCTGCAATGTTACCGACACAAGTCTCCAACCAGAAGAAGTAAATGGGGAAAAAGCTACTTCGCAAACGTTTACAACGCCTTTCATTATATACGTAAACGTTTACGATGTCAAAGGTTTTTGAGAGCCGGAAAGATAGCTCGCCACAGAGACACGGAGGGCACCGAGAAGAAAACGAGCTTGAGAAAGATTAAGTTTGATTCCTTTGAGAAAAGGTAGCTCCCCGCCAAGCCGCTAAGAAAAAAGAAGATTTGCTCATTTGCCATTTACCGATTTGCCATTTGCTCATTTGCCGATTTGCACATTTGCCGATTTTCGCCCCCGCAGGGGAGACGTTGACAAACGCTACCAGGATGATATAGTTGCCACCGTTTGTTCCCCCTACCCCAGTAACCAACCGAGGAGCTGTTGTTGCCATGCAAATTCAGAGAGTCATCAAACGCGATGGGGCCGTAGTCCCTTTTGACCGCAAACGCATTGAGAACGCCGTCTATGCTGCTGCCCGCGCCGTGGGGGACGGGCAAGGTCGCCCGTGGGCGGAGACGATCTCCTGGGCCGTCACCGGCCTGCTAGCGGAGCGTTTCGCGGCCCGCGAGCAACCGCCCCACGTCGAAGAGATCCAGGACATAGTAGAAGAGGTGCTGGTGAAATCCGGCACTCCGCAGGTGGCGAAGGCCTACATCCTCTACCGCCAGCAACGCGCCGAGGCCCGCGCCACCCAAAAGCTTTTCTTAGATACCACGCAGTTAGTGGATGATTATCTCCAGCGCACCGATTGGCGGGTGAATGAAAACAGCAACATGAATTATTCGCTCCAGGGGCTGAATTTTTACCTGGCCTCCTCCATCGCCGCCCGCTACTGGCTACACAAAATCTACCCGCCGGAGGTACAGGACGCCCACACAGAAGGCGCTGTTCACATCCATGATCTGGGAATGCTCTCCGTCTATTGCTGTGGCTGGGATTTGCAAGCTATCCTCCAACAAGGCTTCGGCGGCGTCCCCACCAAGATTGAGAGCCAACCGCCCCGACATTTCCGCACGGCCCTCGGCCAACTGGTCAACTTCTTCTACACCCTCCAGGGCGAATCGGCCGGCGCAGTCGCCGTCTCCAACTTCGATACGCTGCTGGCGCCCTTCATCCGCTACGATAGGCTGGATTATCGCGGCGTTAAGCAAGCCATGCAGGAATTCGTCTTTAACATCAACGTCCCCACACGAGTGGGCTTTCAGACGCCTTTCACCAACATCACGCTGGATTTAACCCCCCACCCTCTGCTCAAAGATACCCCCGACACAATTGGGGCAGAGCTCCAAGACGAATGTTACGTGGCTATCCAGCCGGAGATGGATCTGCGCAACCGCGCATTCGCCGAGACCATGGCAGCCGGGGAAGCGGCAGGCCGAGGCTTCCCCGCTCCCACCCCCACCAACAACATCACGAAAGAGTATGATTGGGAAAAGACGCACGCGGAACCGTGCTGGCGGATGAC
>JAIOSN010000240.1 GCA_021107605.1 Anaerolineae bacterium
GTGTTTTTGCGTCTTGGTGGAGAGATATTTCTTTTTAAGGAAACCAGTTTCATTGTTTTTCTCCTCGACTACCTGACGATCAGACTAACGGACTACCTGACGATCAGACTAACGGACTACTTGACGATCAGACTAACGGACTACTTGACTATCGGCGCAGGAATAGCGCCAAGCCCAACAAGAGAGCGCCTCCTTGCAACATTAGGATGGCGAGTACCGGCCAATCTCTACTGCGCTCCTCGTTTTCCACCGGCGCGGTGGGCAATGGGGTCCAGGTAGGCGGCGGGGTGAAAGTTGGCCCGCTCTCCGTGGGTTGCAACGTTGGGGTGGGGAGCGGCGTGCTTACCGGTAGCTCCGTGGCCGTGGTGGTAGGTACCGGCGTGAGAGGCGCAGCTGCGCCTCCCTCTGGCGTGGAGGTGGGTAACGGCGTGGCAGCCGGTGCGGTCGCTTCTACTGGCACGGGGGTAGCTGGTAGAGTCTCGCTATTGCTCGTCAACTGGATGGCGCCTTCGCTGGTGGCAGTGCGCCCGGCCCCATCGCTGAACTCCACATAGACCACGTAATCACCGGGGGTGTTATCGGATAGCGTCCAGGGCAGGAGCTCTTCCCAGGGTTGCGCCGTCGCGTCGCTGAAATCCAGAGTATGGCTAAGACGCACCTCGATAGCTTTCCCAATACGATTGCCATCACCGGCCGGTTGAGCCATTTCGTTGGTGAGACGCACGGCTACCTGCGGTAAAGAGGTGGTCTCCGCACCATCATTGATGAAGATAGGTAGGAAGCCTGGCCGGGAGCCGAAATCCAAGACAAAATAGTTGATGCCTTGTTGATCCCGCGCATATCCTATGCCCACCTCACGATATCGAGGATCAATGAACATCGCCCAACGGTCAGACTGCTCTCTAAACCAGCTGAGAGCGTTTTGCTCAGAACCCAGCCCGGCCCAGATTGATTCATTGACCAACAAGCCATCTTTCCAAGCATGATAGTTAGCCTCGCGGATGCGCTGCCGGTACGTGGAATCGTCGGAACCGACCTGGCCGATAAATCCATTGGCAGCCATATCATCCGCGTGCCGTTGCGCGGCTTGCGTCAAGAGCACGGAGCGGGAGAGTGGCGGCAGCCCCATATCGAGGCGCGTCTGGCTTATCAGCCGATAGAACTCCCCCGCCGGCTCAACTTGTAATGCCGCGTGTTGCGAGAAATTCAGCAGAAAGAAGATTAACCAGAGTGCCAGCAAGAAGCCGTTACGCAGTACAATCGCCACTCTACGCATTAGTTTGTCCCTGCCAGCAGCAGTTTGAATTCCGCTAGCAATTCTGGCGTGGCGGCCATCACTGGATCGGGGGCGTCGGGATGCCAGGGAGCGCCAGAGAATGTGCCTACGGCTCCTCCAGCCTCGCGCACGATGAGCGCAGCCGCGGTTTGATCCCAGGCGGATAGCTGCCGGGCCAGGTAGAGATCAAACCAACCGGCGGCGACGTAGGCCATGTTTAAGGCCGCGCTACCCAGGCAGCGTAGAGTGCGGGCGGAATCTAGGAGTTGCGTGACTCGCTGCCAGTGCTCTGTGCGGAGTTGGGGATCGCGCGGCCAGTCAGCGGCGAAGATGGCCTCTCCCAGCGCGGTGATGCCGGAGGTCCGGAACAGCTCGCCATTAAGTTTGGCTCCCCCCCCGCGCCACGCCGAGAAGGCATGGTCACGTAGCGGATCGTAGATCACGCCGGCGACCGGTTCCGCGTCGCTGATGGCCGCGATGGAGATGCAGAAGTTGGGGTTATTGCGCGAAAAGTTCGTCGTGCCGTCCAGCGGATCGATCAGCCAGCGGACTGGGGAGCCACTCGGATCAGCCCCCGCTTCTTCGGAGGTGATGGCATGAGTAGGGAAGAGCTCCCGCAACCGGCCCACAATTATCCGCTCCGCAGCCAGATCCGTCTCGGTGACGATATCGCGGAAGCCTTTGGCGCGCACGGTGTGGGTGTGGCGCCAACGTTGTTGGAGCAGCTCCCCGGCCTCCCGGGCGATATTTTCGGCGTGTAGTGACCATTGTTCATAAACTTTCATGGAAGCAACTCCTCGTTGCACGCTGCTTCTACCGCTTGCAACAGTTCCAGGCTGGATTTATCGGTATTTAGATCAAACAACGCGCGCACTAAAGCGGCGCGGCAAGCTGGCTCCGTAGCGCGCGGCGGCCATGCGACCCAACGTTCATCATCGGCGGTGGTGAGGAGCAACTGGAGCAACCCTTGCTCGATCTCGTTCGACTCCTCATCTGCCAACCCCTTCACTACTAGCGAACGCCGCACCGGTAGATATTGAGTTTGGGCACTCCATAACGTCTGCGCTTCTGAGGAGAGCAACCAGATGGTAATGGCTTCTGCCGCTTGGTGACGTTTCCCGGCGGGAGCCAACGATAAGACGCCCGGCCCTCGCCAGAGCGTGGAACCGGGGCCGTCTAATCCGGGCAACGCCATCACCCCCACAGAGAAGTTGTGGTCAATGCCTATGGCGTCCACGATTGCATGCTGCTGCTGGCTGGAGGCGAGTATTAACGCCATCTTGCTATTACTGAATTGCGCGATACCTTTCTGCGCCAGCTCGTAGAAACGCCCGCAACCCTGCCTGAGCAACTCGTGGGTAGCCGTCGCTATTTCCGTCGCTCCCTCGGTATTAAACCGGTAATAGCCGGTCTCACCGGTAAGGGCTGGCTGATCCACCGCCAAAAGTGCTAAAAGGGTACTGGGCTGTACCGGGATGCCTAGCCCAATCTGTCCGCCCTTGATATTGGTCGCGGCACAGGAGACATTCTGCAAATCGGCCAACGTCGCGTCCTCGGCCAGATAACCCAGATCCTTGACCCATTCTTGATTGTAATAGAGCAGATAGGTCGTCAGACCCAGAGGGATTGCTTGCAATTTTCCTTCACGGCTGTAAAGCGTGCTGGCCATAGGGAGTAAGTCGCGTTGTATATTGGAGGGGAGGGTGAGTAATGGAGTGGTCTCGACCAACTGTGCGTATTGCTCCACCTCTTCGGGAAAGATCACGAGTAGGTCAGGATAGTGGGCCGGGGAGGCAGCGGTCAGTTTAGCGTAACTATCCGCCTGATATTCAACCAACAATACCGGGCCGGCTGGATGCTCCCGATTAAACCGGTCGCCGAGCGCGTACAAGGCTTTCTCTTGCGGCCCGTGGAAAGTGTGCCAGAGCACGACGACTTGTTGATCTGCCGGCGCCGGCTGCTCAGCAGCTCCGCAACCGGTTAGTAACATCAATAGTAACCAGACTACCATCCTCCGTACTTTCATGGGCCCTCTCTTTTCCTGTTCCACCAGTGCATAAACACCGGTTGCAAGAGCTTGATCTCCTCCACCCCTAACCGGCGCAATAACTCCAGATAAGTGAGCGTACCCAATCCCCCGGCCAGCAGTAGTTCCATCAGTAATTTTTCGATACCTTCACGTCCCATCAAGCCGGCTAGGTAGCGTCCCCCTACCATTGGCAGGAGCATCGCCAGAGCAGCTACTCCAACTAGACGAATGGTATGTATCAACCCGTGGGGGCGCAGGGTTCCCACCTTTTTGGTGAAGAGATAGAGCATCAAGAGCGCGTGCCCGGTCAATTTTAGGGAGTTCGCCATAATCAGCAAGGAGAGATTGGGCGGTGCGAAGAGCGTGGGGACAAGAGTCAGCGCGGCATAAAAAACGCTGATGGCTACTCCCACCAATGCCGGAATCCAGGTGTCCTTGCGGGCGTAAAAAGCGAAGATGAGCGGTTGGTCCAGGGCGGCGAAGACCAATCCCAGCAGATTGAGGCGGAGTACCAGCGAAACCGCCTCTGTATCCGCCAGCATGAAGTTACCGCGTTGGAAGAGTAACCCGACGATTGGCTCGGCCAGAATCAGCATCATCGCTGCCGCCGGCACTACGAGGATCAAGACCAGGCACAAGCCCTTGGAGAGCGTCGCCCGGAAGCGTTCCTCGGCGGACTCGGCGGCGTAGCGCGCGAGCGTGGGTAGGATGGCTACGGAGATAGCCGTGACCACCATTCCCAGCGGGAACTGGATGATCGTGGCCGCGTATTTCATCCAGGCGATGCCGCTGGCGCCGGTGCGCGAGGCCAGGTTGAAGCTGAGGGCCACAGTCAGCTGATCAACGATCAAGCCTAGTCCGATGGGGAGATAGAGTCTGGCGATCGTTCCGAGCGCGGGATGCCTGGTGAACGGTGAGACGAAATGGAGCTTGGCATCGCGCAGCGCACGCCATTGGAAGAGAACTTGCGCCAGACTCCCGGCCAGCAAGCCGATGGCTAAACTATGCGCGCCTAGCGCGCTCCGCCCTAACAACATGACGATCAAAACTAGGGTGGCGTTGGATACGGTTCCCAAGAAAGCGGGGCGTTCAAAGCGTTGCAGCGCGTAGAGCACGCCAGAAAAGAGCGCGGCGACATTGAGAAAGAGGATGGCGGGGGTGGTGAGGTAGATCATGCGCGTCGCCAGTTGGAGGTATTCTGGTTCCAGGCCGGCGCCGAGCAACCGGGCGACTTGAGGAGCCGCCACTTCAATGAGGAGTAGTAGCCCGCCCAGGGTGACTGTTACCAGGGAGAGAAGGAGACTGAGTAAATGCCAGAGTTCCTCGCGGCGGTTGGGCTTAGCGTAATCGGAGAAGACGGGCACCAGCGCGGAGCTCAACATGCCGCCCGCCAGAAGATCGTAGAACATGGTGGGGACCTGCGCGGCCACATCGAAGGCACTCACTGCGCCGCCGGCGCCGAAGAAGTAAGACTTGACCATCTCGCGGAGCAACCCTAACAACCGGCTGCTGATATTCCCCAGCGAGATTAAGATGACGGCGCGAGTTACTTGTTCGGTTTCCCCTGATATAACGGTTTTTTCTTCCATATGCAGAGGCATTCTACCGTCATTTGACTGTTGTGACAAGGGGGGGGAAATGAAAGTTGCAGGTTGCAAGTTGAAAGTTGGTGGAAAGCAGAGGCTCTCGTGGGGGGAGGCAGTAGACGGTAGACGGTAGACAGTAGACGGTAGACAGTAGACAGGTGGTCGGCAGAGATGCTGGCTCTGGTTGGGTCTTGTCCATGCAGGTGGACAAGCGGCCAGTAGGCCTACGGAAACATACTTCAGTAGGTGTAGGCCGGCTAGCCCCATTTATGGGGCGTAGCTCCGTAGCCCGTGGTCTTCAGCCACGGGCACAGGCGGTGGCTAGTCCACTTACGAGGGGAGCGGAAAGGGGTTGGTGATCAGTGACCAGGGATTAGGGGGGAGACAGTAGACGGTAAACAGTAGACGGTAAACAGTAGACGGTAAACAGTAGACAGTAGACAGGTGATCGGCAGAGACGCGGGCACAGTAATCAGTGATGTGGGATCAGGGAGCGGGTGTCTCTACACGCTGGCTCCGGTTGGGACACGCTAGGTCTTGTCCACGCAGGTGGACAAACGGCCGGTAGGCCTACGGAAACATACTTCAGTATGTGTAGGCCGGCTAGCCCCATTTATGGGGCGTAGCTTCGTAGCCCGTGGTCTTTAGCCACGGGCACA
>JAIOSN010000113.1 GCA_021107605.1 Anaerolineae bacterium
GGGGTACGGCAGATCGAGGGACTCGCGTTCAAGGCCGACATCAAACTCTCCGACCCACGTCTGCAAGCCGGCGAGACGCAACTGGCCGAAGTGATTCTTCTGCCTGGCTCGCCGCTCATCGGACAGACGTTGAAAGCACTCCGCTTCCGGCAACGCTATGGCATACAAGTGTTGGGCGTCAGTCGACACGGCAAAGGCATCTTTCGCAAATTGAGTCGAACTCCCCTCCAAATCGGGGACCGGATGCTAATCCAAGGACGCCGCACCCGCATTAGCATCTTGGATACGAACAACACCTTCCAAGTGCTGGGCGCCGTCGAACATCAATATCCCAAACGCGAACTGGCCCCCTGGACCATAGGCATCTTCGTCGCAGTGCTGGTGTTAGCGGCCCTCAACGTGCTCTCACTACCGGTCGCCGTGTTGGCAGGGACCTTAGCGGTCTTTTTGATAGGCAGTATCACGCCAGAAGAGGCGTATCACGAGATCGCCTGGGAGACGTTGATTGTTATTGGCTGCATGTTGGCGCTGGGCGCAGCCATGCAACATACCGGGGCCGCTGAGTTTCTGGCGACGCAAATTGTGGGACTAGTTCAGAATACCAGCCCCACCCTCATGCTCTCGGCCTTCTTCTTCCTCTCCCTGCTCCTCACCCAACCAATGTCCAATCAGGCGGCGGCGGTCTTGGTAGTGCCCATCGCCATCCAGACCGCGCAACAACTGGGCCTGAATCCGCGCACCTTCGTGATGATGATCGCGGTGGGAGCGAGCTGCTCCTTCATCACCCCGCTGGAACCGGCTTGCCTGATGGTTTACGGTTCCAGCGATTATCGTTTCACCGATTTTGTCAAGGTTGGATCGCCACTCACCATCTTAGTTTATCTGATCGCCATCTTACTCGTGCCGGCATTCTGGCCGCTTTAAGGGTGGATTTCAAATGAGTTGAGATCTATGTCCAGATTGCGTATTACGTGTGGCTTAAATCTTCTCCAAACGGAACACGCAACCCACTACCGGAAATTCAACCGGACTGAAACATACCCATATCATGCAAGTAACAAGAGAGGTAAATCTATGACCACAACCCGCATCATATTAAAACATGGCCGCCAGAAACCCGTCCAGCGACGACATCCCTGGATATTCTCAGGAGCCATCCAGCAAGTGGAAGGCGCGCCAGCCCCCGGAGAATTGGTCACTGTCCGGAACTACCGGGGGGAATTTCTGGCCTGGGGACATTACAGCCCTCATTCGCAGATTCGCGTGCGGCTCATCTCCTGGCGAGAAGAAGCGCAACCGGAGAGCGCGGAATTCTGGCGAGCGCGGTTTCGACGCGCCATTGACGCCCGGAACCGGCTGCTGGCCGGCGGGCAAACCACCGCCTGCCGCCTCATCCACGCCGAATCCGATGGCGTGCCCGGCCTGATCGTGGATCGTTACGCCGGCATCCTAGTCATCCAGCTCCTCTCCGCCGGAGCCGAGACGCGGCGCGAGCTCTTCACCACCCTGCTGGCGGAGTTACTCGCTCCGCAGAGTATCTACGAGCGCAGCGACGCTGCCGCACGTCACAAAGAAGGCTTAACCTCACAAGTGGGACCGCTGTACGGTCCGGCTCCCGCAGCACCGGTGACAATTCTAGAAAACGGGCTTCGTTTCCTGGTAGACGTGAAAGAGGGTCACAAGAGCGGCTTCTACCTAGATCAACGCGCCAACCGCCAACGGCTGCGGGAGACCGTGGCCCGGTTAGCAGCGAGCAGACCAGCACCGCCCACCCTACTCAACGTCTTTAGCTACACCGGCGGCTTTGCCGTTTACGGGCTGGCGGGCGGCGCCGCCCACGTAGTGAACGTGGATAGTTCAGCCGCCGCCCTCGCGCTAGGCCGCGAGAACCTGGCCCTTAACGGTTACACCGCTGCCAGGGCCGAGGATCTTACCGGGGACGCCTTCGAGGTACTCCGGCAGCTGCGTACAGCCGGCCAGCAATTCGATCTCATCATCCTCGATCCGCCGAAATTCGCCGCGAGCAAACGCGACGTGAAACGCGCCGCACGCGGCTACAAAGATATCAACCTGCAAGCCTTCCACCTGCTCCGTCCCGGCGGCCAGCTCTTTACCTGCTCCTGCTCCGGTGCCATCTCCGCCGACCTCTTCCAAAAAATAGTCTTTGGCGCGGCACTGGATGCCGGCAGCGATGCCCAGATCATCGGTCGTCTGACGCAGAGCAGCGATCACCCCGTGGCACTCGCCTGCCCAGAGGGGGATTACCTCAAGGGCTTGATCTGTCGCAATCGCAGCTAAAACTCAACATCAAATAGAGGATTGACCAATGCAGATACTCAAAATCATCTGGCTGAGCATGACCACCTACTCCGAAAATATCCTCATCCTCATGCTGATGGGGTTGGGCACCATCCTAGCCACCCTCCTCATCGTACCCGCCCCCTTCGCCTGGGCCGGTCTCTGGCACGTCGCCCGGCAAGCCATCCGCGGAGATGCTCCATCCTGGCAGACATATTTGGAAGGAGCCAGAGAATACGGCCCCCGCAACCTGGGCAACATCCTGCTGTTGCTCTGTGGCCACCTCTTGATTATCACCAATATCTGGTTTTACAACCAGCCCGCCATCTCCCCGCTCCCCGAAAAATTCGCCGTCTGGCTCACCGCATTCTGGCTTATCACCGGTCTCTTGTGGGCGGGCGTCGCTTTCTACCTGCTCTCCTTCCAAATGGAGATGGTCGCACCGCAATTCTGGCTCTCCCTGCGCAACAGCCTCTACCTCACCCTCTTGCACCCCCTCCCCACCCTCCTTTGGTTACTACTGCTGGGCCTCTGCGGGGGCCTCTGCATCCTGCTCCCCCCCCTGCTCATACTCTACCCCGGCTTCATTGCCATCCTCAGCCAACACGCCACCCAAACCCTCATCCAGCAAGCGTTAGCGAAACACGAACCTCCGAAGAAAGTGGCGGTAGATCAAGAAATCGCCACCAAAATTAACCGCTAATTAACGCGAAAAAGAAGGGAAACTAAAAGAACTTGGCGTCCTCCGGGTCTCTGTGGTGAGCTAATTTTTCTTTGCGCCTTAGCGGTAAGCTATTCTTTTCAGAGCAGCCCCGGCTAAATACTTTTACCCAAAACTTTTTTCTCAGTGTGCTCTGTGCCTCCGTGGTGAATGGTGAAATGCCTAGCTTTTTTCAAACGTCGCGTCAAGGGACTAAAATCAGGTATAATGTCTAGCTGATCTTACGCTAGCTGCAAGGAGACCACTATACATGGAATTAGGAATTATCGGATTAGCCACCAGCGGCAAAACTACCATCTTCAACGCCCTCACCGGCAGCAACCTGCCCACTCTCGCCGCGTCACTAGGTAAGCTGGAATTACACCGCGCCACAGTCGCAGTGCCAGATCACCGCCTAGCACAACTTAGCGAGCTCTATCACCCTCAGAAAACCACTCACGCGCAAGTTACCTACATCGACATTGCCGGCTTGGAAAAAGATATCGGCAAAGAGGGCTTGAGCGGCCCGTTACGCAACCAAATAGCCACCATGGACGCCTTCGTCCACGTAGTACGCGCCTTCGAAAGCAACTGCGTCCCGCACCAGCTGGGCAACGTTGACCCGCAACGCGACTTAACTATCTTGCACAACGAAATGCTTTTAGCTGACCTCCTCACCGTAGAGAATCGCCTCACGAACATCGCCGCCCAACTGCAAAAAGGCGCCCAGCGCAGCGCCCGCCCAGCCTTGCTGGCCGAGCAGGAACTCTTCCAACGGTTGCGCACCACCCTGGAAGAAGAATGCCCCCTCCGCTCCCTAGATCTCGGAGAGCACGAACGCGAAACTATCGCGGGTTATGGATTGCTCTCCCTCAAGCCGGTATTGGTCTTGCTCAACACCGGCGATGATGTCATCCCGCCCGCCGAGCTGGTAACATATAACTACCCACAAACCAAATCAATGTCCCTCCGGGGACAACTGGAGCTGGAAATCAGCCAACTCCCAGCTGTTGAGGTAGAACTTTTCATGGAGGAATTCGAGATTTCCGAACCGGTACGCCAGCGCGTCATCCGTCGCTCCTATGAGTTGATTGGACTGATCTCCTTCTTCACCGTAGGTGAGGAAGAGGTGCGCGCCTGGAACTTGAAGCGAGGAGAGAGCGCCCTGGACGCAGCCGCGACCATCCATACCGATTTGGCGCGCGGTTTCATCCGCGCTGAAGTGCTCCCTTATCAAGAGCTCTTGGCAATCGGCAGCCTCAGTGCCGCGCGTCAGGAAGGCCTTCTCAAGCTGGAGGGCAAAGCTTATGTCGTTCAAGACGGTGAAATTGTACACATTCGCTTTTCTATCTAGCTCCCACATCCAACTGCTAACTGCCAGCAACATCCTATCTTAAGGAGAAAGCATGCACGAATCAGAATTCAAAATCGAATGGCTCTATAGCAACCTCCGTTGGTTATATCTAGTTGCCGTGACCGCAGTTCTCAGCCTGCAAATTGTCTCCGCCGATCCACTAGTGGTCTTTGCTCCCCCCGTGATCGCCCTACTGATTGCCGGCATCATGGGGAACCTGCTCGTTATGTTGTTATTGATGTTACATGCCTTTCGCAGACCGCTGGTCACCTTCACCTTGATCTTAGATATCTCCCTGACCCTGGGCCTCATTAGTACTACCGGGGGCGTAGAAAGCCCCCTCTTATTCTTCTCCTCCATTCCCATCATCACCACCTCCTTGCGCCATCCCTGGTGGGTCAGTCTGAGCGCCGCGCTGGGCACCGTAGCCGTTTACGGCTGGAGCGCCAGCCAACAGATAGAGAATCTGTTCGACACCAGCTTCAGCACGCTATGGAATGATTACAACATAATACTAAGCAGAGGCGCAGTGCTGCTATTCTCTGGCCTGACCATCAGTTACATCGGCTCAAAGATCAAAATGGAACTCTCGGAAGAGCGCCGCACGCATGATAAACAAGCCCAATCTCAAATAAAAGCAGCCCATCAACGCGTGCGCCTGATCTTCGAACTTGCCAGCACCCTCAGCGCCACCCTCAACCACGAGCGCGTTTTGCAAGCAGCCCTGGATATAAGTCAAACGGGGCTGCGCGAGCTTGTAGATCGCGATATCTCCCAAGTACAAATGGTGCTACTCTTCAGAACAGATCAAGCCCTCCACATAGTCAATTCGCGTGGTATATCCAGACATGATAAACAAACACGCTTTCAAGCTAAAGAGGGCATACTGGCCACCGTGCTCAAAGACGCCGAGATCACTATCACCGCAGCGCCAGGCAGTGATCCCGAGCTAAGCCAAATAGTCGCTATGCACCATTGCCGGGAGGTCATCGTCGCCCCGTTGCGCGCCGGTTTTGAGAGCTATGGCCTCTTGGTGATGGGTAGTCCCGAACCCCACGTCTATACTCGGGATTACCAAGATCTACTAGGCGCCATCTGCAGCCAAGCCGTAATGGCCTTACAGAACTCGCAACTCTACCAAAACCTCATGGAAGAAAAAGAACGTCTCGTGGCCGTTGAGGAAGAAGCACGCAAAAAACTGGCTCGTGACCTGCACGACGGCCCCACCCAAACCATCTCCGCTATCGCCATGCGCCTCAACTACATCCGTATGCTCCTCAACAAAGGAAGCACAGACCAAGTCGAGGCTGAATTGCAAGAGTTGGAGACCCAGGCCCGTGCCACTACGAAGGTCATCCGGCAGATGCTCTTCACCCTCCGTCCGCTGATCTTGGAGAACCAAGGATTAATTCCCGCTCTCAAACAATACATCAAAAAGCTAGCGGGAATCAATCCGCTCCCCATTCACCTGGAAGCAGAAAAGGATATCGATCAATACCTGACCGAACAAACACAAGGTTCATTGTTTTACATCATTGACGAGGCCATTACCAACGCCCGCAAACACGCTCAAGCTGACAATCTATGGGTGCGCCTCCACAAACAGGGGACCATGCACATAATCGTCGAAATAGAGGATGACGGCTTGGGATTTGACGTTATCGCTACCGAGGACAGCTACGATGAACGCGGCAGCTTGGGGATGATCAACTTGCAAGAACGTGCCAAGTTATCAGGGGGTAAAACGGTCATTCAATCAGAACTGGGCAAAGGAACCTTGATCCAGATAACGGTGCCAACGAAAAATGACATGGCTTTCTAATCCCACCGCGCTTCAAGAACGCTGGTTCTGGCTAGGCGGGTCGGTCGCGCTCGCCGTTCTGGCGGCCTGGATCCGGTGGTTTATCAATCCCCCCACTGGAGAGCAGGCAACCTGGCAGCAACGTTGGCAACGCTGGTCCGGTCGCCCGTGGGTAACAGAGCTAACCAGGCTATTGTACTACCTGGGACTGCCGGCCTCGGCGTTACTCTGGCGCGGGGCCCTGACGGAACGCGGGTTAGGGTTGCAACCTGTCCCCTGGTCACCAACCGTCCTCGCGGCCGCCCACACCGTGACCAATTGGACAGATTGGATACGTGATCTTGGCTGGACCAGCAGTATCGCCCTGGGCACCGCGCTGATCGTTTTGTTAAGCCAACGGCAGGTCACCCGCTTACGGCACCCCAGTCCAACTCACCACCGCGATATAGGAGTAGCCTTCCGCGCAGCTGCTTACCAAGAGAGTCACTGGGCCTTCTATCGCGCGCCCTTTGTACTGCTCTGGGGAACTGAGATCGGTAGTTGGGCCGGCATCCTACCGCTCTTGGTCGAAAATATCCTCAATCCCCAGCTTTGGGAAGAGCTATCTTCAGCCAAACGGGGGTACAATCTCTGGCTAAATGGGACCCTCCTCATAGCCAGCACCCTAATCTACCTGCAAACCCAGAACATCTGGTGTGCACTGCTCGCTGATATCACCTTACGCTGGCTCTGGGGTTATCAGAGCACAGCCCCGGAATAAAATTCCGGGGCCGCTAAGCTGCAAATATGCGGAGCCTACTAAACTAATATCAACGCCAGTACTATCAACAGCACTAGCATCACCAGAGCTATAACCCCGATATGTTTCAAATCCTTGAGTACATAGCTGTACTCAGCCGCCAAATCTTCCTCCCTGGCTACGGCTACTTCCTGATTCTTAGCTGCAGCTAGCGGGGCTTGCTCCTGGTTTATTCCCCGGCTCGTACTGGGACGATAAAGTTGTGTTGCGGAAAGCTGCGGTGTGCGTCTCTTCTTGGCCATATTCTCCTCCAATAAATATACAAACTAATGACTAATTGACTAACGACTACTGACTTAGTGAAGCAATAACTACGATACGGTGCGTATCCACTCCATAGGGATAACAAGAGATCAAGGTTAATGCCGGACTACTGGTGGGCGCCATAACCTCCACTTCGGTCGGCTCGATAATACGGGTTTGTTGCACCTCATACCGATAGCCCCGCGTCTGCGTATGTAGCAATATCTCATCCCCTACCTTCAGATCAGGCAGGTGGCGAAAAATCTCGCCATAGATATCATTATGTGCAGAGAGCACACAGTTCCCCCGCTCGCCGGGATTAGCGCTGCCGATATGATGCCCGACCCCTTTTTTGAGAACCTCCCAATCATCCCCTTCCACCACCGGCGCGTCCACTCCAATGCTGGCTATCACGATGCGTTGCGCCTGTTCGGGACCCGGCGTGGGAGCCGGCAGCGGCGTGATCTCCGCCACCAGATGCTGGAGATGCGCTGGAATTGGTACCGGTTGAGGGTCGCCCACTCCATCCGGTGCTGTATGCCCACCAGGCAATAAGGCGACATCAATCAACGGCGTTGCCATAGGCGTGGGCGCCATTTGCAAGACCCGGCTCTCCTCGTTGAGCTCACGAACAGTAAAGAAGAGCTCCGCAATCACCATTATCAACCCCAGCACAGCTAGGAACTCCACCAATAAGAGGAGCCGGTCCCAAATCCAACGCCACTGGATACGCCGTCGCGGGGTGACGGGAGCCGCATCAGCGATCGCCGCGCTGTAACGCGCGCCCTCCCGCGCGACACGCAGCGGCCTGACCGGAGAAGAGCTTGAGCGTA
>JAIOSN010000023.1 GCA_021107605.1 Anaerolineae bacterium
AGTCGCCGCCCTCGGCCACTAGCTCGCTGTAAGTCGTCTCCACGTAATCCAATTCGTCCAAAGCTTTGCGACCCTGGTCATGCGCGTAACTCCAGCCCAGATCGCCGACCGGCCCTACGTAGACGAAAGCTACTTTATATGGTTCCCCTGGCGTCGTCTCCTCCGCTGCGGGGCCGCCACATCCTCCTCCGACTAACGCGCTCAAGATGATTGACAAGGTTACTAACATTACCCAACGCCGTTGTCTCTGCATTTCAATTTCCTCCTCTGGTTGATGGTATTTTGAATATATATGTGATTCCCCAAAAAATACAGGTATTTTTAGGGGATGGTGTTGAGAGAACTGTTCGTGTTGCGTGCTGCGTAAATTTTATCCAAACGGAACACGCCACACGCTACCAAAAGTTCAAGCCGGCTACTCGTTTTCCGCTTGACCGAACACTAGCTGCCTTCTTCACAATATCCAGGATGACGTTAGTATCTATCAGGACTCTCACGCATATTTTTCCTCTAGATAACTACGTTTTGTCTTATCTGGATTGACACCTTTCAAAAATCCTTGCCATTTATCAAGAAAAGCGTGACTGGTTGGAGTTGTTCGCTGGTCATTTCTTACGGTGACGGCTTTTACTTTAACATACTTTGGAGATTTGCACAATAGCGGCAGATATCTGGCTATATGTTTCTCGCTATGATAGAGTTATGGCTCAAGCACGTGGCCGGGATCTGGCGCGGCTCGCTCGCGGAAGTCTACAGCGCAGTTGTCGCTATCTTGATCGACCGGGAAGCGTTCCAGGGAGCGCGGGTAAAGTACTCCGGGGTGCGGCGTCATGCCGGGGTAAGCGCCGGCGCCCCAAACCACCACATCCACCGGCTGATTATCCGGCCCTAAGAGCAACACTTCGTCCCCGCCATTGGCCAAAATCCAACTACCGGTGCCCCAACTGCCTACTTCTATCATATCCGGGATGGCAGGGTCGTCGTTGATAAGCTCGAAATCGGCTACGGGAGTTTGTTGGCCGCTGACCGCGATCACCAACACGCCGTTGGCCCCAATCTGTGCGCCGGCAGGGAATTGGTACATACCCTCGTAGTCGCCAGGATTAGCGGCGTCGCCGATCTTGTAGCCGCTCAGGTCAATGGTGCTGCCGGTGGGATTGTAGAGCTCTACCCATTCCGCGTTTGTATCGCTGGCAATGTAATACACTTCACTGAAGAGGAGATGATCGGCGGGTGGGGGTGGCGGCGTGTAGTTACGCAGCACCAGTGGCAAGTAGAGGGAATGGGAGAGGTTCCAATCCACCCAGAACATTGATTCCAGATACTGGTAGACCTCGGTTGATTGAATTTGGAGCGCGGCCTCGCGGTTGATTTTGCTAGAAGCCTCGCTGCCGTTGAGTGAGCCGATGTGAGCGTAGCCCTGACCACTGGCTTCAACCAGCACCATCTTGTTGTGGATGCCGTAGCCGGTGGGATCACCGGCGGCGGCGCGTAGATTTAGCCCCTCGGCTGCGGCGATTTGATTGACGTAGCTGAGGGTGGCGGTGTAGCTCTGATCGCCATATTCCTGGCCGAAGGTGCCGTTGTTGACCAGGATGCGTACCTCCGCGCCCCGCCGGGCAGCGGCGATGTAGGCCTCCAAGCGCAGGTTGGGATCGGCGGTCGGATTGTCGCCCCAGTCAACGCGTTCGTACATCTGTTCGACCAGGACGCGATCGCCCGTCCCGGCGCGTCCCACCAGTCCCAAGAGTGCGTCGGTTTGCCGCAGGGCGGCTTCCGGCGCGGTGAAGAATTCAAAAGCGAACTCTCCCTGCACGGTCAGCGGTTGCGGGAAACGCACGGTAGAGGTCACGCCGTCAATCTGCGGGAAATCAGGTGTGATGATGGGCGGGCCGTATTGGCTCGTGTAGCCGGTGTTCCAGCGGAGGATGTCGCTGTGATTGTCCGGGTCACAATCCAAGCGGAAGACCTGGGCCGCGCGCGCCACCACCGAGGGTGCATTGGTAGCGATGACCAGGCCGCGCGAGCCGTAAGTGCCATTGCTTTTATCGTCGGCGGGCAAACTGCTGGCGGTGAGGTTTTGGGAGGAGATAGCGACCCATTCATCATCCACGATGATGATTTTACTATGCAGATATTTGTAGCGGTTGTAGATACCGTCGCCAGTCTCGTGGATCATAAAATGACAGCGTCCCCCGGCTGCCTCGAGCTGCTGGCAGGCCCAGAGTTCCTGTTGCCACTTTAGATCCTCGGTGGCGCCGAAGGCCAGCCCGCCTTCTAACAAGATATTCACCGCCACGCCAGCCTCGGCCTGCTGCACCAGGGTAGTGATTACCGCTAGATTGCTCAAGGAGTAGACCTCAATGGAGATGGTGCGTTGCGCGCGCAGCAGTGTCTGGATGATGACCTCGATGGCGTTATCCGGCGCGATGCCGACGACGACGGTGGCCGTCTCCGTGGCTGTGAGAGGCTGGAAGAGCATCTCGTAATCCCAACCGGTGTAGACGCCGCGCCGCCCGGTGGCGGGATCGGGATTTTGCATCCAATCGGCGGCCGTGTTGGTATCGGTGACAGGCAAGCTGGTGCTTTCTGCTGAAATGCGGTGGAGGAGTTGGAGTCTCTGATTCAAGCCCAGCGGGTAGATATCCACCGCGTCCCCGTTCCAACCGGTAATGCCAGTTTGCCCGGCTCCGTAGACCAGGGTGTCAATGCTGGCCCCTTGATCGTCCTGCAAAATGATCTCGCCGCCGCTATCTGTTAATCCTATCCACGTGGCGGGCGCTTCGTCCGGTGGAAAACCAAAATAGGTGGTGAATTTGCTCTCCTCATCAGCCAACCAGAGCGTTGCTCCGGCGGCAATCTCGACGTGGGGGAGCGCTGTGCAATTCAGCGGGGTGGCGTATTTGCAGAGCTGCCAACCAGTGAGATCCACGGCGCTCTCTTTCAAGTTGATCAGTTGGATCGCTTCGCCGGCTGGGCCGCCGTAGAGCGCAGCCTTGATCAGCAATTGACTGGCGGAGACCAGCTGTTTCATGGTCGTTGTCCAGACCGCGCTGTTATCCAACTGGGAACTTTCGTCGCCCGTGGTCGTGGCGGTGAGGTGATTGACGGCCTCGCCAGTGGCGCTCTCTGTGCTCTGCGCGGTTACGGTGAGCTCTTGCGTGCTGCCCGCATTGAGGCTGCCTAGTTGCCATATCAGCTGTTGCCCTTCTTGCGTGGTGGGCGCCGGGTCGCTGCTGGAGAAAATGAGTCCCGCCGGCAGAGTGTCGGTTAGCCAGACATCCGTCGCGGCCATCACGCCGTCGTTGGCGATGGTGAGGTAGTAAGTGAGGGTATCGCCAGCGGTTGCCTCTGCGGGGCCGCGCTTGCTGACGCGCAGATTGGCTTGCGCGGCTAGGATTGTCGTAGTCCAGACGGTGCTGTTGTTCGCGGTGAGCGTCTCGGTGACGGCACTCTGTGCCGCAAGCTGGTTGACGACTGCGCCGGTCAGCTGCTCGCTCACCACAGTGGTGAGGGTGATGATCTGCTCTGCGCCTCTAGCCACGTCGCCCAATTGCCAGGTTAACTGCTGCCCGTTTTGGGTGCTGGTGGGGCGGCTGCTGGCGAGCAAGGTCACGCCTGCCGGCAGTGTGTCGGTTAAATAAATGTTCGTGGCCGTGATGTTGCCTAGATTGCGCAGTCGCAACGTGTAGGTAAGTTCTTGGCCGGCGTAGATTTGCGCGGGGCCTTGCTTTGATGCTATTAGTTCGGCCTCAACCGCGGAAGCTGAGTTGCGCAGTTTAGGCGTGCCGTTGAGAGGATCGCCATTGGCGTCCTGCCCATTGTGCGTCACGCCGTCGTTGGTCGCCCAGCTGGCGGCATCTGTACCCAAAGCGGTAGGATTTTTCCGCTCCATGGTTCTTTTGCTATCAGAATCACCGGCAAACCAGTCGCCAGTGGATTGATTGACTGTATCAATTACATTGCCTCCACAGTCTAGGGCATCGTAGAGGATTAGCTGCCCCGGGGAGGTGTTGTTCATGCCTATGGTCGCATCCCAGATGCCTACTATGTTTATTCCATTGTAGTCTCTGACATCATCCTCATGGTTAGCGTAGATTAGATAGCCGTGTGCGGAAACGGTTGTGGTGGTGGAGCCGTCGGCGGCGGAGAAATTGAGACACATTCCTGTATCTGCTCCATAGATTGACCAATTCCCAATGTCAATGGGGGAAGTGGTGGTGTTGTAGAGCTCAATCCATTCATCGTAGGTGCTGGCCGTTGTTCCCATCCACGCTACCTCATTGATGACCACATCACCGGGTTGCACCAATTCCTGGAGACGCGG